>NZ_QUIO01000012.1:0-111121 GCF_003480145.1 Ruminococcus sp. AM42-11
CTTTCCAGTAACCAGCGATTTTGCAATGTATATTCGCAAGCCGCGCATTTCAGGAGCGGTTTTAGTGGAGGCGAGATCCATGACTTACGGAGACTTAGGCGCGAAGGCTCTCCTGAGCGTCTTAGTCGCAGTTAGTCATTAGCTTGCCGGAACGTTGCGACGCGCGGCGGTGAATATACATTGTGAAATCGCGTCCGGGATAACGACCAACCAATTAAATAGCAATACAATTTACAACAGGAGACAAAGCATGGAAAAATGGGTATTAGCGGCGAAAAGAGCTGATTTTCAGGAGATTGGCCGGAAGTATGGAATAGATCCGGTGATCGCCAGGATTATTCGGAACAGGGATATTACAGAAGATGCAGAAATTAATCAGTATCTGAACGGAACCCTGGATGACATTCCATCCTGGAAAAGTCTGAAGGATATTGACAAAGCTGTGGAAATTATTTCGCAAAAAATAGATCTGGGAACCAGGATGAGAATTATAGGAGATTATGATATTGACGGTGTAACTGCAACTTATATTCTGTTAAAAGGATTTAAACGCCTGGGGGCGAATGTAGATACCTATATTCCGGACCGCATTGCAGATGGATATGGAATTCATAATCATCTTATAGAGAAAGCAAAAGAGGATGGAGTAGATACGATCGTGACCTGTGACAATGGAATTTCGGCTGCAGATCAGATTGCATTTGCAAAAAAAATGGGCATGACAGTGGTAGTGACGGATCACCACGAGGTCCCTTTTGAAGATACAGAAGAAGGGCGAAAATACAAGCTTCCTCTGGCAGATGCAATTATCAATCCAAAACAGTCTGACTGTACGTATCCAAATAAAAATATCTGTGGCGCAGTGGTTGCAATGAAACTGGTTTTTGCATTGTATGAGAAATATGGAATCCCGGAGAGTGAGAAAGAAGATTATCTGGAACCTGCGGCTATCGCTACAGTTGGAGATATTATGGACCTTCAGGGAGAAAACCGTATTCTTGTAAAAGAGGGACTTTTACGTCTGCCTCATACAAAAAATAAGGGACTGAAAGCTTTGATAAGAGCAATTGGTCTGGAAAATCAGAAAATCAGTTCCTACGATATTGGTTTTCGCCTTGGTCCGTGCATTAATGCCAGCGGAAGACTGGATACAGCCATGCGCTCCCTGTCCCTATTACAGTGTGAAGATGAAGAAGAGGCTGCAAAGCTTGCAAACGATCTGAAAGCATTGAATGACAGCCGTAAGGCACTGACGGAACAGGGTACAGAAGCTGCCTACAAGCTGATAGAGGGCAGCAATCTGAAAAATGACAGAGTAATGGTTGTATTTTTGCCGGATTGTCATGAGAGTCTTGCAGGAATCATAGCAGGAAGAATCCGTGAAAAATATCACAAGCCTGCTTTTGTTCTTACAAGAGGGGAAAAATCGGTGAAAGGCAGCGGCAGATCTACAGAAAATTATTCCATGTATGAGGAGCTTGTAAAATGTGACAGTCTGTTGCTCCAGTATGGTGGCCATCCTATGGCAGCAGGTCTTTCTATAGAAGAAGCAAATGTGGAAGCATTTCGCCGTCAGCTCAATGAAAACTGCACCTTGACAGAGGAAGATATGATCCCAAAAATCGTGATCGATGTACCAATGCCCATTTCTTACATAAACGAGAATCTGATCCGTCAGCTCTCTGTTCTGGAACCCTTTGGAAAAGGAAATGCAAAGCCTGTTTTTGCCCAGAAAAATCTCCGCGTTTTAAAAACCGGAATATATGGAAAGACTCAGAATACAGTGAAATTGCAGCTGATGGACGAATCCGGCACGGTGATGGATGGGGTTTACTGGGGCGAGGCAAAGGAGTTTGCAGAGTTTGCAAGGTCTCATGGAACTATTTCTGTAACCTATTATCCGAAGATCAACTCCTATATGGGAAGAGACTCTTTGCAAATTGTCATACAAAATTATTGCTAAAAAGGGGATAATCATGTAAAACCACGAAAAATGCAGTATTTCCAGTGAGCCTGTCGGTTTTGCGTTGATTCCCGATTTAAAAAGTGTTATACTAAAAAATATTTATGATGCTAGAGCATGTGTGAAAAAGGCTTTCTTTTTTTAAACACGCTCTGGGGTGGCTGAGGCTTTCCCCACAACATCCATTAATCTGAGGAGGCTATTATGAAAAAAATAGAAGAATATATAAGAAGTATACCTGATTTTCCAGAACCAGGCATTATTTTCAGAGATGTTACCAGTATCCTTCAGGACGCAGACGGACTGAAGCTTGCAATTGATTCCATGCAGGATTGTCTGAAGGATGTGGATGTGGATGTAATAGTGGGAACAGAATCCCGTGGATTCATTTTTGGAATGCCAATTGCTTATAATCTTCATAAGTCTTTTGTACCAGTACGTAAGAAAGGAAAACTCCCATGTGAGACCGTTTCTGCAAGCTATGATCTGGAATATGGCAAAGCTGAGATTGAGATTCACAAGGATGCCATTAAGCCAGGACAGAAGGTAGTTATCATTGATGATCTGATCGCAACAGGCGGTACAGTTGAAGCTGCAGCGAAACTGGTAGAGCAGCTTGGTGGAGTGGTAGTGAAGATCGTATTTCTGATGGAACTTGCAGGTCTTGAGGGACGTAAGAAACTGGAGAAATATGACGTTGCTTCTGTAATCCGTTATGAAGGTAAATAAAGGATGTGTCTGTTTCGCCAGATTCCCCCGGGGAAACAGGTGGGCGGATGCTGACGCAGATAGTATTTAAACAGGCAGGTGTGAAATATGGCTGATATTGTTAACGAGCAGGGCAAGGAGCCTGAAGTATCAAAAGAGGATATGGAGAAGCTGGAGTCTGTGAAGAAAGCAGATGCAGCTGTAAAATCCATGCACGACTTTACAAGCCCTGAAGTATTATATGATGAGCTGATTGCCAGCATAAAGAAATATCATCCTTCTACGGACATTACCATGATCCAGAAGGCATACGAGACTGCAAGGGAAGCCCACAAGGATCAGAAGAGAAAGTCCGGGGAACCCTACATTATTCATCCTTTATGTGTTGCCATTATTCTGGCGGATCTGGAACTGGATAAGGAGACCATTGTAGCAGGCCTTCTTCACGATGCTGTTGAAGATACCTGGATGACCTGTGATGAGATCACCAGAGAATTTGGTCCTGAGGTTGCGCTTCTGGTAGATGGGGTAACTAAGATCGGTCAGCTGTCCTATTCCAAGGATAAAGTAGAGCTGCAGGCAGAGAGCCTTCGCAAGATGTTCCTTGCCATGGCAAAGGATATCCGTGTTATTCTGATCAAGCTTGCAGACCGTCTTCATAATATGCGTACTCTTCAGTACATGACTCCTGAGAAACAGAAGGAGAAGGCAAGAGAGACGATGGACATCTATGCGCCTATCGCACAGCGTCTTGGTATTTCCAAGATCAAAGTAGAGCTGGATGACCTTTCCCTGAAATATCTGAAACCAGATGTTTATTATGATCTGGTTGAGAAAGTAGCACTTCGTAAAAGCGTCCGTGAGGAATTCGTAGGGAATATTGTCAAGACTGTACATCAGCATATGGTAGAAGCTGGAATTAAGGCGCAGGTTGACGGCCGTGTAAAACATTTTTTCAGTATCTATAAAAAGATGGTAAATCAGAACAAGACGATTGACCAGATTTACGATCTGTTTGCAGTGCGTATCCTGGTAGATACAGTGAAGGACTGTTATGCGGCACTTGGTGTGATCCATGAGATGTATAAGCCAATTCCAGGACGTTTCAAGGACTATATTGCAATGCCCAAACCAAACATGTACCAGTCTTTGCATACCACGCTGATCGGACCGAATGGACAGCCTTTTGAAATCCAGATCAGAACCTTTGAGATGCATAAGACTGCCGAGTACGGTATTGCTGCACATTGGAAATATAAAGAGGCTTCTGACGGTAAGGCTTCCTCAGGCAATCGTGAGGAGGAGAAGCTGAACTGGCTGCGCCAGATCCTGGAATGGCAGAGAGACATGTCTGATAATAAAGAGTTCATGAGTCTTCTGAAAAATGATCTGGATCTGTTTGCAGACAGTGTATACTGCTTTACTCCACAGGGAGATGTGAAAACCCTTCCTAACGGCTCCACCCCCATTGATTTTGCATACAGCGTGCACAGTGCTGTAGGAAACAAAATGGTAGGTGCCAGGGTAAATGGCAAACTGGTGCCCATTGAATACCGGATCCAGAATGGTGACCGTATTGAAATCATTACTTCCCAGAATTCTCAGGGACCAAGCCGTGACTGGCTGAAGGTGGTCAAGAGCACACAGGCCAGAAATAAAATCAATCAGTGGTTCAAGAAAGAACTGAAGGAAGATAATATTCTGAAGGGCAAGGAAATGCTTGCCCAATATGCCAAGAGTAAGGGCTTTAAATTCGCTAATTACACCAAGACTCAGTATCTGGACGCAGTCCTTCGTAAATATGGTTTCCGTGACTGGGATTCTGTACTTGCCGCCATCGGACATGGCGGACTGAAAGAGGGACAGGTATTTAATAAGCTTGTAGAAGCTTATGATAAAGAGAATAAAAAGAATCTCACAGATGAAGAAGTTCTGGAGGCAGCAGCCGCAGAGAATCAGGATAAGAAGCATCATATCAAGAGCAAGAGCGGCATTGTAGTACGGGGCATTCATGACGTTGCAGTACGCTTCTCCAAATGCTGTAATCCGATTCCCGGTGATGAGATTGTTGGATATGTTACAAGAGGCCGTGGTGTTACCATTCATCGAACTGACTGTGTAAATGTGATGAATATGTCTGAAATGGACAGAAGACGTCTTCTGGAAGCAGAGTGGCAGGATCCGGAGATCAAGCCGGATGAGCATTACATGGCTGAGATCAATGTATATGCTAATAATCGTACCGGTCTTCTGGTTGATATTTCCAAGATCTTTACAGAGCGTAAGATTGACATCCGAAATATTAACTGCCGAACAAACAAGCAGGAGAAGGCCACTATTTCTGTAAGCTTTAACGTCAGCTGTAAGGATGAACTGAATTCCCTTATCGAGAAGATACGTCAGCTGGAAAGTGTTTTGGATGTAGAAAGAACTACAGGCTGAGAAACAATGGAAATGTGAACTGGCTGGAGATATACAGTACGTTGAGCATTGGATGGTATGTTACCGGTCAGGACACGGACAATAACGGAATAATAACATAAATGGCATATCAGCTGCCATGAAAGGATAATCTATGGGAAAACTTGAATTACAGCAGATGGTTCTTGGCCCTGTATATACCAATTGCTACTTTTTAAAAAATAAAGAAACCGGTGAAGCGCTGATCGTTGATCCGGCAGATTCACCGAACAGAATTTTTCAGAAGGTGGAAGATATGGGTGCAAAGCCGGTAGGAATCCTTCTGACTCATGGCCATTTTGACCACATTATGGCAGTACAGGCTGTGAAAGCTGAGTATCAGATTCCGGTTTATGCCTGCCGCCAGGAAGAAGAAATGCTTCGGGAGCCTTCTGTGAATATGACTGACCGGATGCATAAACCATGTTCTGTGCGTCCTGATGTTTTTCTGGAGGACCTGCAAGTATTTGAAGCTGCTGGATTTTCTATTCAGATGCTCCACACTCCAGGACACACGAAAGGAGCTGTTGCTACTATCTGAAAGACGAAAGGGTTCTGTTCAGCGGGGATACATTATTCTGCGGTTCTGTTGGAAGAACGGATTTTCCAGGCGGCAGTTCCCGTGAAATCCGGGAGAGCCTTCATAAGCTGTTAAATGCCCTTCCAGATGAAACAAATGTTTATCCGGGGCATGATACATCTACAACTATCGGTTACGAAAAGAGGTACAATCCATTTGTGTAAAATAGGAATCCTGCTGCTTGACAGGGATTTCGAGCATGATATATATGAATTAATAAAAGCATTTTATCCGGAAGGAGATACCCACAGCCTCTACGAAAAAGACGAAGAGGTATACGATATCTTCTTTACTGTGAAAAAAGATAATGACAATTTTGTTATAAAATATGAGACGAAGGATCAAAAAGGTGTTGCCAGTGCAGAGGTGATCCGGGTGGCAGACGGGGATTTCAGCCAGGAAACTCATGAGAAACTCATGGATGCCCATGAGCTTCGTAAAGCCAACAAGGACAGTCTGAAATATGCACTGTACAATGTCTGGTGAAGCTTACCGGCAGAACCCTTCCATGGGGGAATCTTACGGGAATCCGTCCGGCCAAGCTTGCCATGGGGATGATCGAGAGTGGTATGAAAAATACCGAGATTGCACAGGAAATGCGGGAGCGTTACCTGGTAAGCGCAAAGAAAACTGCTCTTGCCATCACCATAGCAAACAGGGAGCGGGCACTTCTTCAGGATATTGATTATGAGCATGGTTACAGCTTATATGTAGGTATTCCCTTTTGTCCAAGTATCTGTTTGTATTGTTCCTTCAGCTCCTACCCTTTGAAGCTCTGGGCAAAAAGAGTAGATGAATATCTGGATGCTTTATGTCTGGAAATTCGCGAAACGGCCAGGATGATGAAGAACTACAAGCTGGATACGATTTATATCGGCGGAGGCACACCTACCACGTTAGAGCCGTATCAGCTGAAAAGGCTTCTTGAACAGCTGGGAGAGTCCTTTGGTTTTGATGGACTTGTAGAATTTACCATTGAAGCTGGCAGACCAGACAGTATTACAAGGGAGAAGCTTGAGACAATTAAAGAATTTCCTGTGACCAGAATTTCTGTTAATCCCCAGACCATGAATCAGGATACTCTGGAAATCATTGGAAGACGTCATACTGTGGCACAGACCATAGAAACTTTCCATCTTGCCAGAGAACTGAATTATAACAATATTAACATGGATCTCATTGTAGGACTGCCTGGAGAGGATATTTCCAAGGTGAAATACACATTGGAGAAAGTAAAAGAGCTTTCCCCGGACAGCCTTACCGTACATTCTCTGGCTGTGAAGCGTGCAGCACGCCTGAATATGTTTAAGGACAAATATCAGGAGATGACATTTGAAAATAACCAGGAGATCATGGATCTGACACAGCAGACTGCATATTCCATGGAAATGGGACCTTACTATCTGTACCGTCAGAAGAATATGAAAGGAAATTTTGAAAATGTAGGCTATGCAAAGGTTGACAAAGCCGGGATTTACAATATACTGATTATGGAAGAAAAACAACCGATCATTGCTCTTGGAGCAGGCGGTTCTTCCAAACTGGTCTTTGACCATGGCAAACGTATTGAGCGGGTGGAGAATGTGAAAGATGTCACAAGCTATATTGCCCGTATTGATGAGATGATTGAAAGAAAGCGAACAGGAATTGGAACCTGGTTGTAGGAGGGAGGGAAAATTCTTGGAAAAGCTTTCCAGTGAACAGTCAGAAACATCCGACAGAGTTCTGGAATTTGATTTATCAGCAGAGTTAAGGCATGGAATCGCAGTGAGTAATCTGGCGTACGCGTTAAGTAAGGAGCTTGGACTTCCTCATGAGCAGTGTTACGATCTTGCAATTGCAGGAATGCTTCACGACATAGGAAAGCTGAAACTGAGAAGCTATATCAACGGGCAGGAAAGTAATCCCATGGTAATTGAGGAATTGAAATATGTCCGCATGCATTCTACACTTGGCTATGAGGAACTGAAAGACCAGGGCTATTCGGATTTTGTTCTTGAGAGTATTCTTTATCATCATGAAAATTACGATGGAAGCGGTTATCCGTCCAATCTGGCAGGGAAGGAGATTCCCATTGGTGCCCGGATTCTTCGTGTATGCGATGTATTCTGTGCATTGAGTCAGGAGCGGTCTTACCGCAAGGCTTTTGATAAGCATACTGTGATGGAATTGATGATAGATGAAATAAAAAACTTTGATCTGGAAGTATTTCTTGCATTTCAAAGAGTAGTACACGCCAGCCAGGCTGGTAAATAAGGAGGACACATGGCATTAAAGAAGAAGCCGGTTACCGGCATGAAAGATATTTTACCAAAGGAGATGGAAGTCCGTAACTACGTTACAGGACTGATCCGTGAGACATATGGTTCCTTTGGATTTACTTCAATTGAGACTCCGGGAGTGGAGCACATTGAGAACCTGTGCAGCAAACAGGGCGGTGATAACGAGAAGCTGATTTTCAAAATCTTAAAAAGAGGTGAGAAGCTGAAACTTGACCAGGCAAAAGAAGAAGCTGATCTTGTGGATTCAGGTCTTCGCTATGATCTGACAGTACCTCTTTCCAGATATTATTCAAATAACTCTAATGAACTGCCTGGACCATTTAAGGCACTTCAGATGGGATATGTATGGAGAGCTGATCGTCCGCAGAGAGGACGTTTCCGTCAGTTTATGCAGTGTGACATTGACATTTTAGGTGAGCCTACTTATATGGCAGAAATCGAGCTGGTACTTGCGACTACTACACTTCTTGGCAAGCTTGACTTCCATAATTTCACTATCCGTATCAATGACCGCCGTATTCTGAAGGCTATGGCTGAGTATAGCGGATTTCCGAAGGAAAGCTTTGATACTGTATTTA
Source organism: Ruminococcus sp. AM42-11 (assembly GCF_003480145.1). Taxonomy (NCBI): domain Bacteria; kingdom Bacillati; phylum Bacillota; class Clostridia; order Eubacteriales; family Oscillospiraceae; genus Ruminococcus; species Ruminococcus sp. AM42-11. The sequence goes on from NZ_QUIO01000012.1 coordinate 8,572, forward strand.
TCATTCTTGACAAAATGGATAAGATTGGTCTTGAGGGCGTAGCGAAAGAACTGGAAGAGGAAGGCTTTGCAAAAGAAAGCATTGATACTTATCTTGCGATGTTTAAAGAAATCAGCTCAGATATCCAGGGCGTAAGATATTGCAAGGAGAAGCTGGCAGATGTTCTTGACGAACAGATCGCAGCAGATCTTGAGACAATCATTTCCACTGTGGAAGCTGTGAAGACTGCTGACTTTAAGATGGCATTTGATCCTACACTGGTTCGCGGCATGTCTTATTACACCGGTCCGATCTTCGAAATTTCCATGGATGAGTTTGGCGGCAGCGTTGGCGGCGGCGGACGTTATGATGAGATGATTGGTAAGTTTACAGGAAACAATACAAGTGCATGCGGATTTTCTATTGGATTTGAGCGTATTGTTATGCTCCTTCTTGAAAGAGGATATCAGATTCCTACAGCAAAGACTAAGAAGGCATATCTTATTGAGAAAAATATGCCGTCAGACAAGCTGATTGAGATTTTCCGTCAGGCAGAAGAAGAGAGAAAGACCGGAGTTCAAGTCAATATCTCTATTATGAAGAAGAATAAGAAATTCCAGAAAGACCAGATGACAGCTGAAGGCTATACGGAATTTGTGGAATTCTTTAAACGCTGATAAAGAGATTTAACGTGTTGTTTTTGAAAAACAGCCGTCAATGATATTTTATGGATTATTTAAAGCAATACAGCTGAATGGTTCATAATCTGAGAAAGCTGGGGGAAACCCCATAGAATAAGGAGGCGCCTTAAAATGGCTGAGAGTATGCAGGGACTGCACAGAACCTGTCGATGTGCAGAAGTGACCACACAGATGGTAGGCAGCGAAGTAACACTTATGGGATGGGTTCAGAAAGCAAGAGATAAAGGAGGAATCATTTTCGTAGATTTACGTGACCGCAGTGGTATTATGCAGCTAATCTTTGAAAATGGTTCCATTGATGAGGAAGGCTTTGCCAAAGCCGGCAAGCTGAGAAGTGAGTTTGTGATCGCAGTTACCGGAACCGTTGAGAAACGTGGTGGTGCAGTAAATGAGAATCTTGCAACAGGTGAGATCGAAGTGAGAGCAAAATCTCTCCGTGTTCTTTCCGAGGCAGAAGTTCCACCATTCCCGGTTGAGGAGAACAGCAAAACAAAAGAGGATGTACGTCTGAAATACCGTTACCTTGACTTAAGACGTCCGGATCTCCAGAGAAACCTGATCCTGAAGAGCCGTGTAATGCAGCTGACAAGATCCTTCTTTACAAACGAGGGATTCCTGGAGATTGAGACTCCTATGCTTGGAAAGAGTACTCCTGAAGGAGCAAGAGATTATCTGGTGCCATCCCGTGTACATCCTGGCTGCTTCTATGGTCTGCCGCAGTCACCGCAGCTGTACAAACAGCTTCTGATGTGTTCCGGATATGACAGATACATTCAGATTGCAAGATGCTTCCGTGATGAGGATCTCCGTGCTGACCGTCAGCCGGAGTTCACACAGATCGATATGGAGCTTTCTTTCGTAGATGTAGATGATGTAATCGATGTAAATGAGAGATATCTTTCCTACCTGTTCAAAGAGGTTCTTGGTATCGATGTGAAACTTCCAATCGAGAGAATCACATGGCAGGAAGCAATGGATCGTTTCGGTTCTGATAAACCGGATATGAGATTTGGCATGGAGCTTCATGATGTAAGCGATATTGTGAAGAACTGTGGATTCTCCGTATTCACAGGTGCTCTTGAAGCTGGTGGAAGCGTTCGTGGTATCAACGCAGAAGGCCAGGGCAGCATGCCTCGTAAGAAAATTGACAAGTTAGTAGAGTTTGCCAAGGGATATGGTGCAAAAGGTCTTGCATACATTGCAATCGCAGAAGATGGCACCAGAAAGTCTTCCTTTGCCAAGTTTATGACAGATGAGGAGATGGATGCTCTTGTAGCTGCTATGGACGGTAAAGCAGGTGACCTGCTTCTGTTTGCAGCGGATAAGAAGAAACTGGTTTATGATGTTCTTGGCGCACTTCGTCTGGAGCTTGCAAAACAGATGGATCTTCTTGACAAGAACGACTACCGCTTCGTATGGGTAACGGAGTTCCCGCTTCTTGAGTGGAGCGAGGAAGAAAACCGTTTCACAGCTATGCACCATCCATTTACAATGCCGATGGATGAGGATATCCCGCTTCTCGACACAGATCCGGGCGCTGTTCGTGCGAAGGCTTACGATATTGTACTGAATGGTAACGAGATCGGCGGCGGCAGTGTTCGTATCCATCAGGATGATATTCAGGAGAGAATGTTTAAAGAGCTTGGATTTACTCCGGAAGCTGCCCATGAGCAGTTCGGATTCCTTCTGGATGCATTCAAATACGGAGTTCCGCCTCACGCCGGACTGGCTTATGGTCTTGACCGTCTGGTTATGCTCATTGCCAAGGTTGACAGTATTCGTGACGTAATTGCATTCCCGAAGGTAAAAGATGCATCCTGTCTGATGACTCAGGCACCGCAGCGCGTAAGCGAAGCACAGCTGGACGAGCTGGGACTTGAAGTTGAGAAAGAAGCTGCTCCAGAGACTGAGGAATAAGAAAAGAAATACAACAAGAGATAACTTAGCTTATAACTTGGAATAAGCTGACTGAAAAATCCTGCCTGCAAAAATGGGTGGGATTTTTCTTATGGAAGAATGTTGTCACGCTCTGGCAGGCATGGACTTTGGGTTCGCTGTCAGCACAAATAAAAACGCCCCCGCACAAGTTTGCAGAGGCGTAAATTTTAACTATATCATCCGTTGGTTTCCTGCTTGTCTTCTACCGGGCTGGAACTTAAAGTTCCAAACAATGCCTGTCCAAACACCGTTCCTGCGTCTTCCAGTTTCCAGGAAGCACCGTCGTTGATCAGTGTGAAAGTTGTTTCCACTGTTTTAGTAGCTGTATTTTTTTCAATATATTCAAGAAGCAGACTGTAGGACTTTTCATATCGTTTTTGGGCACCGTCGATAACAGCATCCACAGAGGCAAGATAGGTATCCAGCTCCTTCTGATAATTTTCCAGAATAGCATCGCTGTCAAAGGTGGTAATATTGGCTGTAACTGTGGCTGTATAGCCGGAAACAGTGGTTTCCCCAATAGAATAATCAAAGGTGGAGTGAACCTGTTTTACCAGTGCTTCTGCCAGGCTGATCTTTGCAGGATCTTCTGTGCTGATAATGGAATCTGCATTTAAATAATTGCCCAGTTCCTCTGCAGTCATATTTTTTAGGGTATTCAGATAAACTAAGATTGTGTCTTCCGGTGATAAAATATCCGGGTCTGTGAGATCGTTCATAAGACCGCCGACAAGGTCATTTTCCAGTGTATTGGTGCGCCGGATCTCCCAACTGGTTTCGCCGTCTTTATTTGAGGCGTCTAAGGAGATGGTGCAGTTACGCTCCACAGTCTGGTAGTCATTACTCTTAAGCAATTCATTCAGAAGCGTGTAGCGCTCTTCAAGGGAAATGGTCTGTTCCGTGGCTTCTTCAGAGGAAGCGGACTGGGAAATTTCATGCTTCAGCTGCGCCTTGGAAAAATCTTCAGCAAGCGCATGGGCATCCAGAGTGATCAGCCTGAGATTCGCCTGTGCGGATTGTTTGTCCTTGTCTACGTTAACATCCAGAATTTTATAATCAAAATCCTGGAAAAAGAGAGAAAAGACTTCTTCAATATCAGAAGAAATAGTGATATCTTCGGGTTCACCGGGGAAAAGCTCCTGGTAGGAGATGTATTTCTGTGTGGTAATGGAATCCAGATCCTTTAGCTGATCCAGTTCCTGTTTTACTGCGTCCTCGATTTTTTTCTCCTCCTTGCTGGTACAGCCGCATAGTGAAAAAGTGTAGAGAAGCAAAAGAAGAGGAAGCAGAAATCTGACTGACTTCATACAGAGTTCTTTCCTTTCAAATTATTACGTAAAATGTTTATAAAACTTTTTTATTATACCATTTTTTTTCATAAAAGTCAAAAATGCCTAAAATTTAGACGATATTTCTAAAAAAAGAGTGAATAAATTGTGAAAAATGCATTATCAGCTTAGAATGCTTTTCTTTTGAGGCTGAATCTGTTATTATAAACAGGGTAAATGCAGATGACAGATGTGGAGATATATCTGTTATAATTGCAAAAGATATTGAAAAACCATTGAGTTATCGTATAGGAGGTAACCATGAAGAAAAAAGGTTTTGTCATCGGAGGGCTGATTATTCTTGCTGGAGCAGCTGGTGCCGGTGGCTGGTATTACTATAAAGAAAATTATGGGGATTCTGCAGCGGCTTCTGGTGAAGTTGCATATGTGACTAAGATCAGCACTCTTCTTGGAGAAGATTCCGGAGTGCTGAACCGGTTCGCAGGCGTGGTAGAACCTCAGGAGACGGTAAAGGTAAATATTGAGAACAATCGGACTGTTACCGAAGTAAAGGTGAAGGTTGGAGATGAGGTAAAGAAGGGACAGTTGCTTTTTGAATACGACCTGAGCAGTATCCAGGACAGCCTGAAGGAAGCGCAGCTGGCTCTTGACCGGTTGAAGAATGAAGCCCTCAGCCTTAATCAACAAATTTCCACTCTTGAGAAAGAGAAAAAGAAAGCCAATAAGAACAGCCAGCTTTCTTATACCATTGAGATTGAGACGAATAAGATGAATCTGAAGAAGAACGAATATGACCAGGTGAGCAAGCAGGCAGAGATTGATAAGCTGCAGGCAGCTACCACCAATACAGAAGTACGAAGCGAAATCGACGGAGTCATCCAGAAAATTGATACCAGTAAGCTGGGAAGCGATGATGGAGATACTCTGGATGACAGCATGGGAGCTGATTCCGGAAGTGATTCTTCTGATAATTCTTTTATCACTATTCTCAGTACAGGTGCTTACCGTATTAAGGGGCAGGTAAATGAGCAGAACCGTAATACGGTTGTTCCAGGCTCAGCAGTTATTGTGCGTTCCAGAGTTGATGAGAATCAGATCTGGCATGGAACTATGGGGGCTGTGGACGAGCAGAATTCTACGAACAGCAGTAGCAGTAATTCCTATTTTGGAATGTCCAGCGGTGATGATACTACAAGTTCGAGTACCTATCCTTTCTATGTAACTCTGGATTCATCAGAGGGACTTATGTTAGGACAGCATGTATACATAGAAATGGATGAGGGACAGGAAGAGCAGAAGAAGGGTATCTGGCTGGGAGATTATTATATTGTGGATGCGGATACAGAAAACCCATATGTGTGGGCTGTAGATTCCAAGGGAAGGCTGGAGAAGCGCTCCGTTGTTCTTGGACAGCATGATGATGATCTTTCAGAATATGAGATCGCAGATGGCCTTACAGAAGATGACAGTATTGCGTTCCCATCAGACAGCCTGGCAGAGGGAATGCGGACAAAGGACGTATCTGAGATGACAGATGAGGAGCTGGAGGCTGTTGATATGGAAAGTAATCTGGATGGCAGTGAGTACTCAGACGGGGATACCATGGAGCCTATGGATGGAGACTATTCCAGTGCGGACTTTGAGACAGGTGTTTCTGATGAAAGCATGGATGCAGCCATTGATGGTGATTATACAGACTTTTCAGAAGATTTCTCAGATGAAGATTTTACAGAGGATGATTCAGAAGATTTTACTGATGAGAGCATTGATGAGCCTGGACAGTATGGTTCTGATGATACGGAGGCCGCAGGATGATACTTGAACTGAAGGGGATTTATAAAGATTACCAGCAGGGAAAAATGATTGTCCCCGTATTGAAGGACGTAAACTTTTCCATGGAAGAGGGCGAATATGTAGCCATCATGGGCCCTTCTGGTTCTGGTAAATCTACATTGATGAATATAATCGGTTGTCTGGATCAGGCAACCAAGGGAACTTTTTTCCTGGATGGGCAGGACATCAGCAAATGTTCTGAGAATGAGATGTCAGATATCCGTCTGAACAAGATTGGATTTGTATTTCAGAGTTTTCATCTTCTTCCGAGGCAGTCTGCTATTTCCAATGTGGAAATGCCGCTGAACTATGCTCATGTGCCGAAGAAGGAGCGACGCGAGCGCGCTTTTGCAGCACTTGACCGGGTGGGGCTTGCAGACCGTGTGGATTTCAGACCCAATCAGCTCTCAGGGGGACAGATGCAGCGAGTTGCCATCGCCCGTGCCATTGTAAATAATCCAAGACTTCTTTTGGCTGATGAGCTACTGGTGCACTGGACAGTAAGTCTGGCAGACAGGTTATGGAGCTTTTCCAGAAGCTGAATGATGAAGGTGTTTCTGTTCTTATGATCACTCATGATCCGGATATTGCAGCACATGCCAAGCGGGTAGTTATGATCCGTGACGGTGAGCTTCAGGAAAAGAGGTGATCCTATGGGAAAAGCGAAGAAAATTATAATAGGTGTGGTAGTCACAGCCCTTGTAGGAACCGGTATTGGCGGCGGACTGCTGTATGTACGGAAAGGAAGCCAGAAGGAAGTGCTAGTGGCAAGCGTCAGTGATCTGGCAGGTGAGAGATATGATTCCGATGCTACATTGAGTGGAACTGTATATGCCAATGCAACACAGAGGATTTCCGTAGAGAAAGACATGATCATCCAGGAAGTTTATGTGAGCAAAGGGGATGAGGTAAAGCCGGGAGACAAGCTGATATCCTTTGATATGACTCTTGTGGAAATGGAACTGAATATTGCCAAGCTGAAGCTTCAGAAGCAGCAGCAGGATCTTGCTGCTGCAAAGAAAAGACTTGCCAGCCTGCAAAATGGCGGACCGATTCTTGATTCCGATTCTTCCTCCGCAGACAATCTGATTGATTCAGGAAAGGATTCTACAGAAGATGACAGCTCAGATTCTATGGGAGATGATGAACTGTCTTCCGCAGTAACTGCTTCTGATCATTATCTGGCAGCTGTTTTGCAGCCAATGCTTCTGGCTGCTGTGACAGATGGATTTGCAGACGCTCAGGCAGTTGGAAATGGGGAAATTACTTCTGCAGATACCCAGGAAACGGGAAGCGGAGATATTGGTTCTGCAGATGAAATGACAAGCGGTGACACAGGAGATATTTCTGTTGATACAGAAGCTGATTCCGGAGATGATTCTGAAGATGATTCAGAGGATAGTACCGGCGATCCGGGTACTGCTTCCGGATTTTATGATGAACCTTCCAGTGATGGTTTTAGCAGTGATATTTCAGACACGAATCAGGGAGGATTTTCAGATGGAAGCAATTCTGGTTCCGCACAGAATAATGCTACCGTTGGAAATGACGGATTTGTAGATGGAGAGGAACCTTTTTACCTGACTCTGGATTATGATACAGAACCTTATCAGGGAACAGGAACCGAAGAAGATCCTTATCTGTATCTTTGTTCCAGTGCAAAAGGCAAGGTTAATGTAACCGGGGCTTTTCTGAATAAGATGGCTGGCTATAATGCTGACGGAACCATTCTTCTTCATCCGGGCGGATACTGGTATCTGCTGGAATTCCATAAGAAGGATACCATTGCTGATTATACCAACAGAAAAGGATCCTGTACCGGATACTATCTGGTCGATGGAAATATGCTCAGCAATCCGGTTGACCGTTTTGCAGAAATGGATTTTACCCTTGACGGGGCTATGCAGTATGATAATGGAGATGACGAGCCGGATATTCCTGGTGATGGAGGCAGTGGTGGCGGAAGCTCTTCCCTGTCCCGTTCTGAGGCCATTAAGATCCAGAAGAACCGGATTGCCAGTCTGGAACTGGATGTGCAGGAGAGTGAGATCAGTATCAGTAAGCTTCAGAAGAAAGCTGCCAGACAGCTGATCACCAGTAAGCTGGATGGTATTGTAACCACTGTGGGAGATGCAGCTACAGGTACCAATTCAGAATCTGATTCCTTTATGATCGTTAAGAGCAAAGACGGCTATTACGTACAGGGAACTGTAGGGGAACTTATGCTTGACCAGGTGAAGGAAGGCACAATTTTGAACTGTAATTCTTATGGTGAGAATGGATATATGAATTTTGAGGCTGAGGTGATCCAGGTTTCTGATTATGCAGTTGATGGAGACAGCTCCTATTATTACTATGGAGACAGCAATCCAAATGTTTCTTCTTATAATTTTACTGCCAAGATCACAGATGACACCGTGCAGGTAAGTGTTGGAGACTGGGTGGATATCCAGCTGGAACAGCAGGCGCAGAGTACTGACGGCATTGTTCTTTCCAAGGCTTTTGTCCGTACGGAAGACGGCGTAAGCTATGTGTACAAGGATGACAATGGTGTGCTGAAGAAACAGATCGTTAAGGTAAAAGAGAATGTAAACGGTGGTGCTTATGTATTGGTAAGCGGCGGCTTGTCCATGGATGACAAGATTGCATTCCCTTATTCGAAATCCATTAAAGAAGGTATGAAGACAAAGGAAGGATCGCTGGATACGTTTATGGGATATGATTCCACATCATATGGCGGTCTTGGTTAAGGAGGGATTTCATGTTTGAAAATATACGTCTGGCATTCCAGGGAATCTGGTCACACAAGATGAGATCTTTCCTTACAATGCTGGGTATTATTATCGGTATTGCATCTATTATTGCCATTGTTTCCACGATTAAGGGAACGAGTGAGCAGATTAAGGATAACCTGATCGGTTCTGGAAATAACACGGTAAATGTAACTTTGTCACAGGGTGACAGTGCTTACAGTGTGGATTATTATGATGGCAGTTCTTCCGGCTCTACACCGATCCTCAGTCAGAGCCTGAAGGATGAAGTGTTAAAAACAGACCATGTGGAGAATGCAACATTTTTTTACAGCAGAACAGACTACAACAGCAGTGTTTACTATGAGAACAGCAGTTTTTCCGGTGGTAAGGTCTATGGCATTGATACCAATTATCTGAATACCTGCGGTTATCAGGTTCGTTCCGGAAGGGGATTTGTACAGGCTGACTATGATAATTTCCGCAAGGTGGCACTGGTGGACAGCTATGCTGCTGATACCATGTTTCCGGGAGCGAATCCGGTGGGAAAAATCATTGAGATCGGTTCTGAACCCTATACAGTTGTAGGAGTTGTACGCCAGTCGGCTGACAGCCTGCCCAACATGGATACACCGAGTGATTTCAACAGCTATTATGAAAATGTAATTGGAACCGTAATGATTCCAAATAAATGCTGGCCGATTTCTTACAAATTTGATGAGCCTGAGAATGCGATCGTCAAAGTAGACAGCACGGACAACATGAGTGAAACAGGTTCAGCTGTGGCGAAAATCCTGAATAAATCTATCAGCAGCACTGGCAGTGGAAGCAGCGGCTTCAAGTATAAAGCAGATGATGTTATGCAGCGGGTAAAGGATCTTCAGGATTTAAGTGAGAGCACCAACTCCCAGCTGATCTGGATCGCAAGTATTTCTCTTCTGGTTGGAGGTATTGGTGTTATGAATATCATGCTGGTATCTGTAACCGAGCGTACCAAGGAGATTGGTCTGAAGAAGGCAATTGGTGCCAGAAAGAAGGTGATTCTGGGACAGTTCCTGACGGAGGCAGCAGTACTTACCAGTGTTGGAGGTATTATCGGAGTTGTTCTTGGAATCGGACTTTCAAAAGTAGTATCCAAGGTGGCAGGCTCACCTACAGCCATCAGCGTTCCGGCGATTATAGGCTCTGTAGTATTCTCTATGCTGATCGGTATCATCTTTGGTCTGCTTCCTTCTGTTAAGGCGGCCAACCTGAATCCGATTGATGCACTTAGAAGTGAGTAATGGTTAATATTTTGCAATAAATGTTAATATTGTTATAAAAACGAACGGCTGAAAGCATAAATTAGATGATTTGTGCTAACGGCCGTTCTTTTTATGAGTCAATTCATGTGTCCAAGTATGTTTTTTTGTTATTTGGGTAAAGTGGAGTGTGCAGATTGTGGAAATGCTTTTAGGACAGGCTATAGACAATGTTATGTTTCGTCGGTTATAATTTTGCAAAATATAAGGGGAAACATGATATACTTGTTTAGAGATTACATAGAGATTCCTTTGGTAGGATTATTGCATACCACTGGAAGGAGATTTTTAATATGCAAAAATATAAAAAATGGAAACAAGTTCTGTCTGTTTCTACAGCAGTATGTCTGAGCATTGCGGGAGCGGGAAGCCTGATGGGCTGCGGCAGTACTGACAGAGGGAAGGACAAGGCAGATTCCGTGGAATCCAAAGCAATGGGACGGTATCTGGAGAATGAACTGTCTGTGCCGGAAGGATGTATGGAGATTGTGGATTTGCAGGTTATGAAAGAGGGAAGCCTGAAAATGCTTGCAAGAAACAGTGACTACGAATTGATGCTCTACCAGTCCTCTGACAAGGGCAAGACCTGGGAAGAAGGGAAGAAGGTTGCCGGTTTTTTCGGTGTGGAAGGGGAATCCATTTATAAAGCAGCGCTTGGAAGAGACGGAAGTATTCTGATTGGCGTGTATATAGAATCTGAAGATGAGAACAGCATGGGAAGTATGGAATATTATTATTGTCCCGCTGACGGTGAAGGAAAGAAGGTAGAAATCGGAGAAGCTTTGGATGAAACCATGGCCTGGAGTATAGATATTGGGGAAAATGGCAACCTGTTTTTGCAGATTTCGGGAAATGGAATCAGGGAAATTAATCCTGTTGACGGGGCTGTGGTTCATGAGTATGAGAAAGGAAAATCCACAGATTATATGTGCGTGACTTCAGAGTATCTGATCGTGATTGCAGATGGAGATGTGCATTATTATGATGTGGCTTCCGGTAAGCCGGCAAGTGGAGGCGATGCACTGACTGCACAGCTGAAAAAGACTCCTGCAAATCTGGAATTTGGAAATTCCTCCGGTACTGCTTTGCTGTTTTTGGATGGCGATGAGAAAAACACCATATTCTATGTGGATCAGACTGGTTTATACCGCTATGCATTTGGCGGCAATGTAATTGAGCAGGTAATTGATGGAAGCCTGAATTCCATAAGCTCTTCAAATAAGGCATTTAACTGTATGGCAATGGATCAGGAAGGCGTGTTTTACATTGGGGAAATTGATTACAGCTCCGGTTTAAATTGCGGAAGGCTGGTTTCTTATAAGTATTCTGCAGATACTCCAACTGTACCGGATACAGAGCTCACCATATATTCCCTGGAAGAGAATTCCGGTATTCGACAGGCTGTTGTTATGTTTCAGAAGAAATATCCGGATATTTATCTCACACTGGAAACCGGAATGTCTGGAAACGATGGTGTAACACGTACAGATGCGTTAAAAACACTGAATACGGAAATTATGGCAGGAAAAGGACCGGATATTTTGATTCTGGACGGAATTTCTTCCGAAACCTATGCAGAACAGGGAATGCTGGAGGATTTAAGTGGAATTCTGAAAGAGGCAGGATTACTGGACAACATAGAAAGTGCTTATACAAAAGAGGATGGAAGTATCTATGAGATGCCAGTGAAATTTGGAATTCCTATGATAGAGGGAAACAAGGAGGATGTGCAGGCAGTGACAGATCTGGCTTCTCTTGCTGATGTGCTCACGAAGCACAAGGATGAATATGGACTGACTTCGGAAAACATCTATAAGCTGCCCTTACTTTATTCCATGTATCCACAGGCACTTCTGGAAAAACTGGCAGACAACAGTTCCGCAGCATGGATGAAAAAGGATGGAACTCTGGATGAAGAAAAGATAAAGGTATTTCTGGAACAGTCCGAAAGGATTTATCAGGCTGGAAAGGATGCTATGGATGAATTAAAGGCTGCGTATCCACAGGCTTTTGATGACAGTGGACAGCCAGTATATGAAAGAGCAGGCAGTATTTCTGGAGAAACTGCTGTGCTGCTTTCCCATAACTGTATATTTGCGTTGGGTGATATTTTTTCGCCTTTGGATTTTGCATTTGTAAATTCTATGGAAGAGATAGATACTTCCTTGTCCTATGCACTTTGGAATGGGCAGATGGCAAATTGTTTCATTCCGGTCAGCCGAATCGGAATCAGCTCCAGAGCTTCCCAGAAAGCTGCTGCTGAGAAATTCGTGGAATATTTATTTTCTGAGGAAGGACAGATGCTTTCCAGAGAAGATGGGTTCCCTGTAGTGGAAGCTGTTTACAATGGAGAGGACTACTGGAATCAGGGAGAGGCTGGAAACGTGTTAGTTACTGGCGGCAGCAGTAACAGCGAGAACGGTCAGGAATTGGTATACAGTATAAAAGTTCCGTCCGCTGATAAGGTGAATGAATTAAAACAGCTTGGAAAAATGCTTACAACTCCGGTTTTGGATAATACAATCATTACCAGTGCTGTCTGTGAAAACGGAGTGCGTTACCTGAACGGGGAAATCAGCCTTGATAAGGCTGCGAATGCAGTCATGCAGCAGGTGAACCTATATCTGGCAGAATAGAAGGAGTAAGAGATGTTTAAAAAGCTTCACAGGCAAATGACCATATTTGCATCACTGATCACAAGCGGAATACTGATCCTGATGGCAGCTTCCTGTCTTGTGATCTCCGAGAGGGGACTTACCTATAATACATACGAGAGATTTTTAAATAATGGAAATTCCTGTGTGGCTTATCTGGAAAATCAGACTGTGCTTTCTCACAAGTGGATACTGGAAGCAAAGCAGGAATACAAAGTGGAATTTCGCATTCGGAATAACGGAAAAAAGCTGTATTTTGATAAGCTGGATACAGAAAGCCAAAATCAGGATAAAAAGGAAGAGGATCTGAGCTCTGTAGAAAATATGCTGACAGAGGCTGCCAGAATTTCCCGGGAAGAGCAGGGGCTTGATGTGGACTATATGGGAAGCCTCTCTCTTTCCAAAACGGTTTATTTTGAAACTTCAGATTTTTATGCCTGTACAGCCTTGATTCCTAAGGGAAGCGGCGTGTTAAGCCTGGTGATGGTATATCCTCTTGATGGGTTGAAAACACAGATCTTTCATCAAAGAGTCTGGTTTGGAGGTATGGTGCTGTTTGCAGTTCTGGCTTTGGTTACATTTTCCTGGTTTTTTACAGGAAAAATGCTTCGCCCTTTGGAAGAGAATCAAAGGAAACAAACCCAGTTTATTGCTTCGGCATCCCATGAACTGAGATCTCCGCTGGCTGTGATATTGTCAAGTGTACAGGCAATGGAATCTGACTGGGAAAATGCCGGCAGATTTTTGAAAACCATAAAAAGTGAGGGAGACAGGATGTCCCGGCTTATCGGGGATATGCTTTCTCTTGCAAATGCTGACAATAAATCCTGGAGCATTATGAAGACAGATTGTGAGCTTGATACCTTGCTTCTGGATACATATGAGAAATACCAGCCTATTCTGCATGGGAAAAAGATTTCCTTGAAAGTAGTTCTGCCAGAGGAGCCTCTTTCTATCTGTAAGTGTGACAGTGCCAGAATCAGTCAGGTACTGGGAATACTTTTGGATAACGGGGCAAGCTATGTGTCGGTCGGTGGCAGGATGGAAATGGGAGTAAAAGAAAATGAAAAATATTTTCAGCTTTATGTACAGGATAATGGTCCGGGAATTTCGGATGAGAATAAGGAGGCTGTATTCCGAAGATTTTACAGGGCTGATCCGGCCAGAAAGGAGAAACAGCATTTTGGACTTGGACTTTGCATTGCCAGGGAAATTGTGACGTTACATAAAGGGAGTATCCGTATTCTGGATACTCCGGGTGGCGGAAGTACATTTGTGATAAGATTACCGAAATAAAACGAGAATGCTGTTTACTGACAGACTTCCAACTGATAACCTATCCCGCGTATGGTTTTGAGAACCAGTGTGCTTTCCACAGATTTCAGGCGGCGACGGAGAAAATGTATGTAGTTGTCAAGATTTCCTTCTTCTACGTCGGATTCCATGCCCCATACGCGGGAGAGAAGAAGGTTTCTGGGAAGAACCTGACCGGGATTTCGGAGAAATACTTCCAGAAGGGCACTTTCGCGGCCGGAAAGAGTGCATTCTTTTGCACCCTTGGTAAGGCGCCCGCATTCAGGATCAAAAGCAATATCTCCCAGCTTCAGAAGATTTAAGTCACCCCATTTTCCGGGACGGCGCATAATGCTGTGGATTCTTGCAAGAAGCTCTTCAAAAGCGAAGGGCTTTACCATGTAATCATCTGCTCCGCAGTTCAATCCGTTGACTTTGTCCTGTAATTCGCCAAGTGCCGTAAGGAAAATAACAGGGGTTGAGATGTTGGACTGTCTGGCTTCTTTCAAAACCTGGGTTCCATCCATGGAAGGAAGCATGCGGTCCAGAAGTACCAGATCATACATATTTTCCTGCATATAGTAAAGACCTTCCGCACCATCCAGACATATATCTACCGTGAAATTTTCTTTTTCAAGTGCAAGCTTTGTAAGCTGCGCCAGATCTTTGTCATCTTCTATTATTAAGATTCTCATAGGAAACTCCTCTTCTTATAATCTGTTATCCATTATATACGCAAATCTCTAAAATTTCTCTAATTAATTTTAAAGCCTGTTTGAAAACCGGACAAAATCTCCCACAAATTGTGGCGCACATCTTGCAGAAAGCCTTTTTCAAACACGCTTTAGAGAAAGAATAGAGATTTCTTTGCTATTTTTATAATGCTGAATGAAAGATAGAAAAGAGGAAATTTTTTGAAAAGAAAACATGCCCTGAAAGGGATTTTATTTATTCTCCCTAGCTTTGCAGGAGTCTGTGTATTCTGGCTGCTTCCTTATGTGGATGTGATCCGCAGATCTTTTTTGGGAGCCGTAAATGGAGTGTTTATTGGACTTATGAATTATCAGATGATATTTTCCAATCAGGCATTTCTTCTTGCAGGGAAAAATACCTTGCGGTTCTTCGGAATCTGTATTCCGTTACTGGTGGTTTTGTCACTGACAGCTGCTGTCCTGATAAATGGGCTTGGAAAAAATCAGAAGCAGTTGATGAAAACAGCATTTCTGCTTCCAATGGCCATTCCAGTTGCTTCTGTGGCAATTTTATGGAAAGTACTCTTTAATGGACAGGGACTTTTGAACCATTTTCTGGAAATGTTGTCATTGAAAAATATAGACTGGCTGAATACAAAGGCTTCCTTCTGGGTGCTGGTGATCAGTTATATTTGGAGAAATTTAGGGTATGACATTGTACTGTGGCTGGCAGGCCTTTCTACAATTCCGGAATCTCTTTATGAGGCAGCAATGGTGGATGGAGCAGGTGCTTGGAAATGCTTTACCAGGATTACCTGTCCCAATCTTTTTCCCTCTCTTTTTACCATTGTGGTTCTGTCGCTGCTGAACGGATTCAAAGTATTCCGGGAGGCTTATCTGGTCGCTGGAGATTATCCACAGGAGAACATGTATCTTCTACAGCATCTGCTCAATAACTGGTACAGAGACCTGGCTATGGATAAGATGGCGGCTGCAGCAGTGGTTACCGGAATTGCGATCATGGTTCTGGTGCTTTTACTGCAAAAAGCATGGGAAAGAGAGGATTAAGAAGTGAAAAAGATAACTTGTTTTTTTCTTGCACTTTTAGCTTTGATTTTATATTTCCCATTTTATTTCTGGCAGTTGGTTCTCTTATGGGAAAAAATGAGCTTACAGATCTGCTGTTTCCAGTGCTGCAGGAGGGGACGAAAGGATATGCTTCCTGGAAGCTGTTTCCAGAATATCCGACTCTGAAACATTATGTGGAAGTACTGCTGGATTCACCGGAATTTTTCGTGATGTTCTGGAACTCGGTGAAGATTACGGCTGGTGCCCTCGCTGGCGGGCTTCTGG
The DNA here is from genome assembly GCF_003480145.1 of Ruminococcus sp. AM42-11. NCBI lineage: Bacteria > Bacillati > Bacillota > Clostridia > Eubacteriales > Oscillospiraceae > Ruminococcus > Ruminococcus sp. AM42-11. The sequence continues at coordinate 24,355 of NZ_QUIO01000012.1, forward strand.
TTGGAATGCCTGCCGCATGGGGATTTGCCAAATTTGATTTTCCCGGGAAAAATATATTGTTTACGTTGTATATTGCATTGATGATGATGCCGTTTCAGGTTATGCTTCTTGGCAATTATCTGGTGTTGGATAAACTTGGGCTTCTTGACTCGCTTTTGGGGATTATTTTCCCGGCGGTTTTTTCTACATTCCCCATATTTATTATGTACCGCTTTTTCAAAGGGATTCCTCTGGCGTTTCTGGAAGCGGCAAGACTTGACGGTGCAGGTGAGCTTAAACTGTTTTTTATAGTTGCCATCCCCTTGGGCTCACCTGGCGTCATTTCTGCCATTGTTCTGGGCTTTCTGGAATACTGGAATCTGATCGAACAGCCGATGGCATTTTTGAAAACAAAAGAATTGTGGCCGTTGTCTTTGTACCTGCCTAATATTGAGTTGGAGCAGGCAGGGTTTGCATTTGCGGCCTCTGTGGTGGCGCTGGCCCCGGCAGTTCTGGTATTTTTGTCCGGACAGGACTACCTGGAGCAGGGAATTGTCTCTACGGCGGTAAAAGAATAAAAAGAGAAACAACTGGAAAGTGACGATAAAAAACGACAGTTTGATAAAATATATTGTCAATGGAATTTAAAAGAAATAGTTAGAATGTAGAGTGTTTTACAAATATGTTCAGGAACAGAATGGGAGTTTGACATGAAGAAAAAATTAATTCAGGCAACTTGCCTGTTTTTTGTAATGATGCTGATTTTTACCATATTGTCAAGAGTTTCGGATTCTGTAAATGTGATACAGATCCAGACTAAGAACCCGGCAAATCAGATGATCACTCATGAGGTGAAAGGCTCTGGAAAAGTGGAGGGTAGTCAGGAAGTGGCGGTGTTTGTACTGGAAAATCTGCAGGTGGAGCAGGTGATGGTACATGCAGGGCAGACTGTGAAAAAAGGGGATATTTTATTGAAGCTATCCCAGAACAGCATTCAGGCGGCTTTGAAAAATCTGGATGATAAAGTAAAAACTCTGGAAGGGCAGGCAAAGGATCTGGAAAGCCAGAAAAAGGTGAACAGCCAGAAGCGTGCAGCGGAGCAGACATGGGCTGGAAATTCTTATGATCTGGCTGTGCAAAGCGGAAATGTTTCCGTGGATAATGCAAGGGCGGAAGTTCAGATAGCCCAACAGCGGCTTGACGAATTTTACAGGGAAAAGGAAGCAAAGACTTCCGGGGATGATTTAAGTGGCTTCACAGATGGAGAGGAAGGGTTTAATGATGGTGAGACCACTGTAACACAGGAGGATGATTCCGCCACAGAAACTGCCCTTCAGGATGATCTGCGAGCCAGACAGGAAGCATTAAATGAAGTGATCGCGGGAAGAAACCAGACTCTGGCAAGTGCCGGAAAAGCTCTGTCCGATGCCAGTGCGCCGGAGTCTTCAGACAGTACCTTGGAGAACGTACAAAGAGAACTGGAAAATGCCAGAGCAGATATGGAAAAGATTACAGTGCTTCAAAGCACAGAGGGAGTGATTTCGTCTCCTTCTGACGGTGTGATCAAAAGTCTGTCTGTGCAAACCGGAGACCTTACAGGACAGACCGCAGCAGTAGTTTTATATTCAGCCGATGGTGCTCTTCGAATGACTGGTACCATCTCAAAAGAAGATATAAAATATGTGTCTGCCGGTGCAGACGTGAAAATCACAGACAATAACAATAATGATATTTCTGGCGCAACAGTGGAAAATATAACAGAAAATAAGGAGGAGAATGATATTCGTGACCTGTCCATCATAATGCTGGAGGACAGTCTGTCCATCGGTCAGAGCGGAGATTTTTCCATATCAAAAGATGCTGGGCCTTATTCCTGCTGCGTTCCGCTTTCAGCGCTGTACCAGGAGAATGGGAAGGTCTATGTGTATGTTACAGACACAGAAAATACAGTGCTTGGAACGGTAATGGTTGCAAGAAAAGTGGAAGTTACTGTGCAGGATAAAAACCAGACAACTGCTGCATTGGGTGAGGGAAGCCTTTCTACGGATCAGGCTGTGATCGTCCAGGCAGACAGGGAACTGAAGGATGGAAGCAGGGTGAGGATTTATGAAAATTAGCATGGAAAGTAAAAAGAAGAATTATTTTTTAAAATATATGAGAATAATTATGACAGCATTGCTGGCCTCCTTTTTATTTTATTCTGGAATGAAAGATTATGTGAAGGTGGGAAAAACAGACACAGCGGTGGTTGAACTGTATGAAGATTATCCTGCAGTAAACCTGGCAAAGCAGATCTGGGAAAATTATCAAAGTGATGATGAGATTGCAGATTTCTGTTTTGCGTGGAATGGAGGCGTTCAGGTGGTTACGAATCCAGAGGATTTCAGACAGGCAAATGCCCGGGTGACAGGCGTTGTGGGAATGGCTGCTTTGTACGACCGACAGGCTGCTTTATTAGAAGAGAATGATGAAACCGGATGCGTGATCGATAAAGACACAGCCCTGGAGCTTTTCGGCAGTGAAAATTGTGCGGGAAGTCAGTTGACTGTGGGAGAGCAGATTTACGAAGTGCGAGGTGTGGTATCCTGGAATCAGCATATGATCCTTATCCGTCCGCCACAAAAAAATCTGGTTTGCACTCAGGTTTTGATCCGAGGTAAAAAAGGTCAGGAACTGGAGGGTGCTGCATCTGATTTTCTCGTGGGAAACGGACTATCCGGAATATTAGTGGATGACAGCTGGCTGGAAGTGATTTTGCCCTGGTTTCCAGTGACTTTTCTTGTAATGCTTATAAGAACTGTTTCCAGGTGGCTGTATGAGATGGAGCGCGGAACCTGGGAAAATGGAATTCAAAGAAGTAGAGAAAAGAAAATTGATTTTAGAAAATGTAGCTGCTTTGTTATTAGAATTTTACTGTGGGGAATCGGCCTCTTTTTTTGCGTAAGGCTCTTATCCCATATTCCCCAGAGCTGGCTGCCGGACAAATGGTCAGATTTCTCTTTCTGGCCTGCGAAGCTCCGGAAAACAATGGAGCTTTCCGCTGGTACATCATGTTCCCGAAAACTATGGCGCAGGCGGAGCGGCTGATGAGCGGAATTGGCTGTATTATAAAATGTGGGGCAGCAGCACTGCTTATAGGGGCGGTGTAGGCTGTCTTTTTTCTTTTTTGCCAAAAGAATTTTATAGATGAAGAAATATTTTGGTACATTTTTTGCGAGACTTTTCTTTAAAGTGTTTGCCAGACTGGAGCGCAGGTATTATAATAGACTTCAAGACCCTGAATAGGGAAAGAAGATTTACAGTCGCTGTTTTCTGGGAAAAAAGAACCAGCTGCCAGAAGAAAAGGCAGGACGGCGGCGAGTTTGTTACTGTTCATTGGTAAGGTTCGCGAAGCCTGTTGCTGTGAACGAAGTGAACAGGAACATGAGTTTTTATGAGATAAGGAGAGATTGAATGAGTAAGATTGCCATTGTAACGGACAGTAACAGCGGCATTACACAGGAGGAAGGACGCAGACTTGGAGTGTCTGTTATTCCTATGCCTTTTTTTATTAATGAGAAAATGTACCTGGAGGGAATTACCCTGAGCCAGGATGAATTTTATCAGTGGCTGAAATCGGATGCTTCTATTTCCACTTCCCAGCCAAGCCCGGGAGAGACTATGGGATTATGGGACAACCTTCTGAAAGAGTATGATGAGATTGTACAGATCCCCATGTCAAGTGGTCTCAGCGCTACCTGTGCTACTGCAATGGGACTTGCCCAGGAGTATGAGGGCAGAGTGCACGTGTAGATAATCAGAGAATTTCCGTAACCCAGCGTCAATCTGTGGTGGACGCGATTGCCCTTCGGGATGCAGGTAAAAGCGGAGCTGAAATTAAGAAGATCCTGGAAGAAGAGAAATTTAATTCCAGTATTTATATTACCTTGGAAACCCTGAAATATCTGAAAAAGGGCGGCAGGATCACACCTGCTGCAGCTGCAATAGGTACCGTTTTGAATCTGAAGCCGGTGCTGCAGCTCCAGGGTGAGAAGCTGGATGCTTTTGCCAAGGTAAGAGGCAAGAAGCAGGCCAGACGTACTATGCTGAAGGCTATGAAGGCAGATTTTGAGGGACGCTTTGCACCGTTTGTCCAGAATGGAGAAATGTGTCTTCAGGCTGCTTACACAGGTAATCCGGAAGAGGCAGAAGAGTGGAAGCAGGAGATGCAGGAAACCTTTCCTGGTATGGAAATCCATATGGATCCGCTGTCACTTAGTGTGGCATGCCATATTGGATATGGTTCTCTTGCAATCGCATGTTCTAAGAAAGTGACTGCATAGAAGCTAAGAAATGGCTATAGTTTATAAACATTAGTTTTGGATGTCACCTATAGATAGTAATTGAAAAGAATTGATTTTTTTAGAAAAGATTCCGAAATAGAATATATATTTTCGGAACGAATTCAGAAGAAAACAGAAGTATTCTCTCTGAGAAGAAAATTTAGGAGGATTTATGAAAAAACTTACAGACTACATGGCAGAAGAGCTTTCTGCAGCATTTGAAAAAGCAGGATACGATTCATCCTACGGTAAAGTAGGCGTTTCCAACCGTCCTGACCTTTGCGAATACCAGTGCAATGGTGCTATGGCGGGAGCTAAGGCTTATAAGAAAGCACCATTTATGATCGCAGATGACGTAGTGGGCAATCTGGCAGATTCCAAAGTATTTTCCATGAAAGAAATGGTAAAGCCCGGATTTATCAACCTGAAAGTCAGCGAAGAGTTTCTTGCAGATTATCTGAAAGAGATGGAGAAGGATGAGAAGCTTGGTGCAGACACAGCCAAAGAGCCGAAGACCATCGTAATCGATTACGGCGGACCGAATGTTGCCAAACCTCTTCATGTAGGTCATCTCCGTTCTGCAATTATTGGTGAAAGTATTAAGAGAATCGGTCGTTTCGTAGGCCATAAGGTGATCGGTGATGTTCATCTTGGTGACTGGGGACTTCAGATGGGACTGATCATTACAGAGCTGAAGCACAGACAGCCGGAGCTTGTATATTTTGATGACAGCTATACAGGTGAATATCCTGCAGAGGCACCTTTTACTATCAGTGAGCTTGAGGAGATTTATCCATGTGCAAGCGGCAAATCCAAGGAGGATGAGGCATACCGTCAGGAAGCACTGGAGGCAACTCATCTTCTTCAGCAGGGTAAGCCGGGGTACATGGCTCTCTGGAACCACATTATGAGTGTTTCTGTTACAGACCTTAAGAGAAACTATGCGAATCTGAACGTATCCTTTGATCTGTGGAAAAAAGAGTCTGATGCGCAGCCTTACATTCCGGACATGGTAGAGATGATGAAGGAAAAAGGCTTTGCATATGAGGATCAGGGAGCGCTTGTTGTAGACGTTAAAGAGGAGACCGATACCAAGGAAATCCCGCCATGTATGCTTCTGAAATCAGATGGAGCATCTCTTTATACTACTACAGACCTTGCCACAATTGTAGAGCGTATGAAGCTGTTCCAGCCAGATGAGATCCTTTACGTTGTTGACAAACGTCAGGAGCTTCATTTTATTCAGGTCTTCCGCTGCGCAAGAAAGACCGGTCTTGTGAAAGAAGACACAAGGCTTTCCTTCCTTGGCTTCGGTACTATGAATGGAAAAGATGGCAAACCGTTCAAAACAAGAGAGGGCGGTGTTATGCGCCTTGAGAACCTGATTGCCGATATTGATGAGGAAATGTTCACAAAGATCGTAGAGAACAGAAGTGTCCGTGATAAAGATGCAAGAGATACTGCTAAGATTGTAGGTCTGGCAGCAATTAAATATGGCGATCTTTCCAATCAGGCTACCAAGGATTATATTTTTGATGTAGACCGCTTCACCTCTTTCGAGGGAAATACAGGTCCGTACATCCTTTATACAATCGTTCGTATCAAATCCATCCTGAACCGTTATGTGGAAGCAGGCGGAAATCTTGAAGCAGGTGAGATCCTTCCGGCATCTAACGGCAGCGAGAAGAACCTGATGCTTCAGCTCAGTGGATTTGGAAGTATGATCGAGAGTGCATTTGAGGAAAAAGCTCCGCATAAAATCTGTGCATATATTTATGAGGTTTCCAATGCATTCAACAGCTTTTATCATGAGACCAAGATCCTCAGCGAAGAGAATCAGGCGCAGAAGGAATCCTATATCCGTCTTCTGCAGCTGACCAAGAGAGTGCTTGAGACAAGTATTGATCTTCTTGGATTCGAGGCACCGGATAAGATGTAATAAAATAATAAGCAGATTATGAGGGCATGGTCTGTGGTATGGAGCTGCGGCACTTTCTGGAAAAGCTGGAAGTGAGCGGCTCCTTTTTTCTTTACGCAAGCGACGTGACCAGGTTCATGCCTGCATGAGACGCTGACGGCTGCTGCGATAAGAGGTAAAGCTTACATAGTGTGTTTTGTCTCATTTTTGTATCGTTATGCTTTAAGGCAGAAAGGAAATGTCAGATGAAAGCGAAACATCATACAAATTTTCTGCCGGACAGGGTGTTTTCCTATTTTCAGAAAGAATGGAAAGTGCTTCTGGCAGTGACTATATCCGGTTTGATCTATAATATCGGCCTTCTGGCAGGTCCCTGGTTTGAGGGGAAAATGACCGGCTGCCTGGTGGATATCCTGAAAGGGGCTGACCAGTTTTCAGATATGCTGGTTCTGGTGCTGGGCTATGTGACCGCCATTGCAATTGTCCAGACTGCCAGATATATCAAGAGGTTTTATGTGCGGCGTTTTGCCAACAATGTAAATCGCAGAATGAAAGAAATCCTGTATGCCAGTCTGGTGCGGAAAAGTCGTGCAAGCCTCGGGAAGAGGGGGAGGGAAGCATTATGACCAAGGCAATACTGGATGTGGATGACTGCGTAGAGGGAATGCGCAAATTCACTACGGAGATTTTTGATACAGGAGTTGCCCTGGCTGCTTATGCAGGAATGCTTTTGTGGTATGATTTCAGGCTTGCCTTGCTTTGCATGATTTTCCCGCCGGTTTCTTATATGACGGCGGAAAAAATGAAAAAAATGATCCAGATAACCGGAACTGCATACAAAGAGCAGTCTGGACATTTAAGTACAGCGACTCTGGATCGGGCGGAAAATGCTGTTACATACCGTGTTTTTGGATGTGAAGAGGATCGCCGCAAGGCATATGAAGAAAATCTTACCGCTTATGAAAAGTCAGCAGTAAAAGCGAATATCTGGAATTCCATCATGCCGCCTTTGTACCGGATCATTTCCATGACCGGGGTACTGTTTATCCTGTATTTTGGACAGAAAAATGTTCTGGGAACAGGCTGGAGCACATGGACGATTGCATCTTTTACTACTTTCCTGGCATGTTTTGTGAAGCTGTCTGTGAAGTCATCCAGTGCAGCGAAGCTGTTTAATGCAGTGCATAAGGCGCAGGTTTCCTGGAAGCGTATTAAGCCGCTTTTGACAAAGCAGGAAGAAATCCCAAAGAGTGAGAAAAATGTGTCTGGAATTCTGGAAAATGGGAAAGTGGAAAGGCAGGAAAATATGTCTGCTAAACAGGCAGAAGAAACCTTGTCGCAGAAAGAGCTATCTCAGCTAGAGATAGCCCAGTCAGAAATCCGCTGCAGGAGCGTAAAACAATTACAGGTCCGTCATCTGAATTTTGCTTATCCGGACGGGAAACAGATTCTGAAGGATATTTCCTTCAAGGCTGAAAAAGGGCAGATGATCGGAATCACCGGACCAGTGGCCTGCGGAAAGTCTACTTTGGGAAAAGTATTTTTGTGCGAGTATCCATATGAAGGTCAGATTCTTGTGGATGGCAAAGAACTTCAGAATATGCCCCCATCCTGGCAGACGGATATCATAGGCTATCTTGGTCATGATCCGGAGCTGTTTAACGACAGCGTGGAAAACAATGTGCTTATGGGTGAACAGAAAAAGACAGAGGATTTCCTGAAAATGGTTTGCATGGCAGAAGAAGTAAATGAGATGGATGATGGTTTACAGACTCTGGTAGGAAATGGTGGCGTACGTCTTTCGGGCGGACAGGGAAAACGTCTGGCTCTTGCAAGAACTCTTTGCCACAAAAAGCCAGTTCTGGTTCTGGATGATCCTTTTTCGGCTTTGGATAAGAGCACCGAGAGACAGATTTTTGCCAATTTGAAAGCACAGGCGAAAGAGAATATTGTGCTGCTGATTTCCCACCGTCTGTATCTGTTTCCGCAGATGAATCAGATCATCTGGATGGAAGATGGAAAAACAGTGGTGGGTACGCATGAAGAATTACTTGTGAAGGTACCGGAGTATAAGAAATTATTTACTGAGGAAGGAGGTGCAGAGAGTGAAGACAGAAATAAGAACAACGTGAAATCAGAAGAAAATATGATTTTGGAAAAGAGCAGAAGGTCAGATGCAAATGTTTTTCCGGTAGAAAACAAGGGAAAAGGGAAAATTGCAAAAGCGAAAAAAAGACAGGTAAAAGGTGTGATCTGGAAAACAGTTCTGCAGCAGAAATGGCTGTCTATGGGTATTGTCTTTGCTGTAGCAGGCGCAGTGGTAACGGCTCTTATCCCGCCGCTGATCCTGGCAAAAATCGTAGATACAGTCACAGCGGGAAAAGCCGTGACATTCTGGGTGATTTTCCTTTATTTTGCAATGCTTGCACTTACCGGATTCATGGAATCTGCCAGGGAAGGTCTGCTTACCGTATTTGGGCAGAAAATCACACATGCACTTAGAAGCAGCCTTATGGAAAAATTCATATGCCTTACTTCTGACAAACTGACAGGGCTGGAACCTGGAACTCTGGCTTCACGCTTTGTTGGTGATGTAGATACTGTGGAAAATCTTTTTACCTCAGGGATCATCAGTATGTTTGCTGACGCCTGCAAGATTATCAGTATTCTGGTGGTGATCTGGTTTGAAAATAAGGGTCTCGCTGTGGTGCTTCTTGTAATACTGCCATTTCTTTTCTGGTTTACCAGACATGTGCAGAAAAACATGCTGGCAGCCCAGATCGAAAACCGTAAGGCTGTGGGAAGAGCCTCTGGACATGTGCCGGAAACCCTTCATAATATCCGTACCATCCATTGCCTTGGCAGGGAAAAATATATGGAAGAGCGTTACGACACTTACATCGGTGAAAGTTACCAGGCAATGGAGAGAACCAATTTTTATGATGCAGTATATTCACCGGTGATCTTGATTTTAAATGCAGTCGTGGTTGCAGCTGTGATGCTGCTTTCAGCATCTGGAAATAAGATGGTGCTCACGTTTTTTGGAATGTCTGCGGGAACTGCAGTGGCTGTGATCAACTATATTTCACAGATTTTTTCGCCGGTGGAAAGTCTTGGAATGGAGATTCAGACCATCCAGTCCGCGGTAGCTGGAATCCATAGGATTAATGAATTCTTTGGGCTGGAGGAGAAAGAAAATGGCGCACAGGAGAATGGAGATACCGAGAAAACCTGGAATAATCCGGCAACAAAAATAGAAGAAAACAGAAATGAAAAGATTAGCCGAAAGGAAGCGATGGCTGATATGGAAGAAAGGCACAGACTGGGAGCTTCTGGCAGTAATAGTTTTCCGTTTGTAGAATTCCGGAATGTAACCTTCGGCTATGATGAGCATGTGGTGCTGGAACATCTGAATTTCAAGGTGATGGATACCGATCAGGTGACTCTACTCGGACGAACTGGTGCAGGAAAGAGTACGATATTGAAGCTGCTTCTTGGACTTTATGAGCCGGATCAGGGACAGGTACTGCTCCACGGCATTCCGGCAACGGCTGTGAGGGCTGGAGAACGACGGAAACTCTTTGGATACGTAGAGCAGACTTTTCACATGGTGCCGGGAACCGTACGCGACCAGATTACATTATATGATGACCGGATCTCTGAGCGTCAGGTAAAGGCTGTTGCAGAGCTTACAGGTTTAAAAGAGGCGATTGAGAGTCTGGAAAATGGTTACGATACTTATTGCACCCCGGAGATTTTTTCCCAGGGACAGTGGCAGCTGCTATCCATTGCCAGGGCAGCAGTGGCAGAGCCCAAACTGCTTCTTCTGGATGAGATCACTGCAAACCTGGATGCGGAGACAGAGAAGGCTGTTCTGGCCGCATTGAAACGTGTGGCAAAGGATCGTACCGTTATTTCCATTTCACACAGAACGTCCGCAGAACTGGGAAGGACGATTCAGATTTAATCTGAGATTGTGAAAAGCACTTATAAAATTTTTATAAAGTGCTTTTCACAGTGGACTTTAAATGTTATAATTCTAATTACATTCTTAAATGTCTGATTCGAAGCTTTTTCAATCGCGCTTCGGAATAGCGGACATTTCATAATCACTAATTTTTTATCTTATTTATATTTATCATTTGCCGGAGATCGCCGACAGTATTCACTTAATTTATGCAGACAACGAGCTAGAGCCTGTTTGAAAAATCATTCCCGCAATCTGCACGCCCCACTTTGCGGGAGATTTCACCCGAATTCAGTTGCCGTAGCCCACTACGGCGCCCTCATCCGGGCGAAATCTCCCACAAATTGTGACGCACATCTTGCAGAAAGCCTTTTTCAAACACGCTCTAAAGCCTGTGCTTGCGTCAGACCTTGAAGCGTGTTTTGTCTCATTTTTGTTATTGAAAATAGTTACATGTTTTTATGAAAAAGAGGTGATTATCATCAATCTTACAGGTATGATCTTGAAAATGCGTTACTGTATCCTGGAGCAGGTGGGCGCAGGCGGGGAAGGGCATTTGTACCTTGCCAGGGATATGGAGCTTGGAAATTACTGGGCAGTAAAAGAACTTCCCCTTGAGAAAAAGCGTGAAGCCAGACTGCTGCGGCTTCTGGAACATCCATCCATTCCACGGATGGTAGATTATGTGGAAAATGGGGATCATTGTTATCTGATCATGGAATATATTCGTGGAAAGTCCCTTGGACAGATGTTAAAGGAGGGACATGTTTTTGCAGTGGATGAGCTTCTTTCCCACGGAGACACTGTGCTTGCAGTTCTGGAATATCTTCATGGGCAAAAGCCGCCGGTATATTATGGGGACTTGAAACCGGATAATCTTATGCTTTCAGATTCGGGCAAATTGTATCTGGTGGATTTTGGGAGCGCGGTGTTTGGATTTGGAGAAAATCAGCGGATCTGTATGGGAACAGAAGGCTTTGCAGCTCCAGAACAATATGAGGGAAAAGTAAACAGCTCCAGTGATCTTTATGCTTTGGGAAAAACATTACAGGCGCTGGCAGGAAAAAACTGGTTATCTGTTTTGTGGAAAGTTCCTGGGTTTGCTTTGTTTCTCTATAAATGTACCCGGCCTCAGGGGAAAAGACGATTTGAAAATGCGGCACAGGCAAGAAAAATGCTTTCTGGTATAGGAAAAAGAAAAGGGCTTGCCAGAAAAAATGCAGCGGTGGTGATTGGAACTACGGGGATTTTGCTGGCTGCAGGTGTATTTCTTGCAGAATCAGAGCAGCAGGCAGCTTTCGAAAGTGCATTGGCAGAAGTAACGAAAGGATATTACGAGATAGAGGAAAATGAGTCTTTTTCGTTGTCAAAGAAATTTGCAGCAGAAGCGGATAAAAAAAGTACAGACAAAGAAGCAGATAAATTTCTTCTTAAAAAATGCGAGCATGCAGAAAGTGCTTTGCAAAAACTGCAAAAAGAATATACGAAAGATGAAGAGCAGAGAAAATTGCTTTTATTATTGGCGGTAAATGCGGAACTTCAGAAAGAGTGGGAACGGGCCGCCGTGTATTATGAGCAGCTGCTTTTGTATGCGCCGGAATTTGCAGAAGGGTATGGGAAATATGGACTGTTCCTTTTGCGAAGAGGTCAGAAGAATTCCAGCAGGAGACTTTATGTTTTATACAGAAGCAGTAAGGCAGATGGGACGGATTGTAAGAGCGTTGAAATCTGGGAAAAACAGATGGAAAGTGAAACAGGTGAGGGAAAATGAAAAGATGGAGAAGCATAAGGAGAAAAATTGCGAAAAATTCAAATCGAAAAGGTATATATTCGCACAGCATCTGGAATAACTTTCGGAAACCTGGAATTTATCTGATGGTGACAGTGATTTTACTTATTACCAAAGTTGGTATACTTTACACTTATGGTGGGGAATTTGGAGGATTTGATATCGATATTGGTGCTGATGAAGGTATATTTGATAATTGGGAGGAGGCTGAAGGAAATCAGGAAACTACGGAGCCAGAGCAGAAAGAAAATGGGAGCAGTAATGGTAATGCGAGTAATAACAACAGCAATAATGACAGCGCGAATGGCGGTATTAGCAGTAATGACATAGAAAATGACGGTAATAATAACAGTCATAATAGCGGCAGCAGTAACGATAACAACAGCGGGAATAATAACAGTAACAACAATAATAGCAATAATAGCAACGCAGGAGCTGGCTTGTCGAAAACAGAGAACGGTGACAACACAGGTGATAAGGAGGGCTGGGAAAAACCTCAAGCTGCGGGTTCTGAGAGAAGACCAAAAGAAAATAGGAAAGAAATAAAGAAAGAAAACAGTGTCACGGCAGCCTCACCGGCAAACAAAAACGCAGAGAATAAGAAAACGAATATAAATGCAGACAACAGTGCCAATGGAACTGAGTCTAAAAGCAATACTACAAAAAACACTCCCCGTGTAAAGAAGGATAGCTCAAAAAGCAAAGAAGAAAAGTCAGAAGATACCGCAGCAGATGAAAATATAAGTGAAAGCAGGATTACTGCCAGAGAAACAAAGAATACTGATCGGAAAAAAGAGAATAGGGCCAAAGCAAAAATTACGGAATGTTCCAAAAAAGAAAATACCAGTGAGTACTTGAAGCTCACAGGAGCCGGCACGGTTTTTACAGCAGTAGGAATGGCAAAGACATCTCATGGACTTGGATTCTATAACAAAAATGATGAAAATAGAGAAAAAAATGAAAACACAAATAAAAACAATAACATAAATGATAATAAAAATAGCACAATACGTTTTGTACACGAAGAAACAGTCCCTGTAAATGAATATCCTGAAATACAAGTTATAAGAACTACCGGTGAGCAGGATGTTACAATTCTGTCTTTGAACTTAAATGGTGATGAGATTTTCTGGCACCAGGAGGGGGATATCCTTATATTTGACCAGCCGATTACAGCGAAGGAAAATACTGTGAAGGTGATTGCTGTAATAGATGGGAGAAGAATTGTGCATATGCCTATATGGGAGTTTTGAAAGTGTGCATCAACTGTTACTGGTCACGGAGTGGTTACTGTTCACTGGTAACGTTCCGCGAGGCGTTTTTTGTGAACAAAGTTCACAGAAAACCCGAGAATTGCGGCGCGAAATCATGCGAATGCATGATTTCTGTGCATCGCGAAGCGCATTACTGTGAACGGAGTGAACAGTAACACGGAGTGAATGGTAACCCTCAACTAAGATTTTGCCATCTGGACGTTATAAAGAAATGATGTTATAATTAACACCCATATAGCGAAAGACTTGAAAAATCAACGACAAAAATTACATGACGGTACAGGAGGCAAAACACAGATGTACAAAGCTATTTTATTTGATCTGGACGGAACTCTCACCGATTCCGGGGAGGGAATCACCAAATCCGTACAATATGCTCTGGAGAAGGTAGGAAAACCAGAACCAGATCTTCAGAAGCTGCGCATTTTTGTGGGACCGCCCCTTTTGGAGCAGTTTCAGGAATATGCGGGAATTGACGAAGAAACAGCAAGAAAGGCAGTTGAGATTTACAGAGAACGATACGCACCAGTGGGGATTTATGAGAATGAACTGTATCCTGGCATTCCGGAAATGTTATCTGGACTGAAACAAAGAGGATACAAGCTTGCCATTGCGTCTTCCAAACCAGAGAATTTCGTGAAGATCGTTGCGGAATATTTCCATATTGATTCTTATTTTGACGAGATGGTTGGAAGTGAGCCTGAGGGTAGACGAACCAATAAGACAGAGGTGATCGAGGAAACTCTGAAGCGGCTGGGACTTTCGGAACACCGTGACCAGGTGATCATGGTGGGGGATAAAGAGCATGATGTATTTGGGGCAAGACGCGCCGGATTGGAATGCATTGCAGTTTCTTATGGTTACGGAACCGAAGAAGAACTGAAAAATGCCCATCCCTTTAAAATTGTGAATTCGGCAGAGGAAATACTGGATTTTTTCGCCTGAGCCCCAGAAGAAAACAGAAAATGCCGGTTTTGGCATGGAAGTGTCTGTATCCGGTGGGAATCCATTTTGTGCTTTCCCAGCTTGTCTCCTATCTGGGACTGTATTTTCTGGTGCAGCGGACTGGCGCAGATATGAGTGCATATTACCAGCATGTGCTTATGCTGACTGGTCTGACAGGGATTTTGGCTGCAGTTCCCTGCATATTGTTGTATCGGGGCGATTTTTCAAGAAGAAAAGAAACCGGGATATTATATCCTGCAGCTGATCGTCACCTTCCTGTTCCTGAAATTCTGGGGTTTCTTATAATTGGCGCATTTCTTGGTCAATATGGAAACATTCTGGTAGGGCTTTTTCAGCAATATTTGAATCCGGAAGCTTATCAGGAAACTCAGTCCTTGATTTCCGAGGGGAAAAGTATCTGGAGTCTGATTTTCTGGATGGGGATTGCAGCACCTTTTGCAGAAGAGGTTATTTTCCGCTGGCTGGTATTTCTTCGTATGAGAGATAATATGCGCGTGATCACAGCTGCACTGTTTTCAGGACTGACATTTGGAATTTACCATATGAATCTGCTCCAGGGAGTGTATGCAACTATTATGGGATTGCTTTTCGCATTGATCCTGGAATGGAGAGGAAATCTGTTTGCCAGTGTATTTCTTCATATGGGGGCAAATATCTGGAGCCTGCTGGTCAGTGATGTGATGCTGTACATGCTGGATCATACAGGAGCCACATCCGTAATTGCACTGAATCTGTTTCTTGTTTTTGCAGGAACTTATGGTATCTGGAGATGCTATAAGAATTATCAGAAACGAGGATGTACGAGGCTGATATAAAGCATAATCAGAAATATATTAAGAAAAATAGAAGACCTTCTTACAAAATCCTGGAAAAACAGGGGAGATTGTGAGAAGGTTTTTTGTTGGCGCATTCCACTTTATAAACATTTAAGAATTTCCCGTCTTGAATTTAAAGTACACATATGCTATCTTAAGTGTATTAAACGTATTAATACACTTAGAAAGGAGGAGGCCTGTCTATGATCGTTTTAGATTATCAGGACAGAAGGCCACTGTACGAGCAGGTGGAGGAGAAATTCCGGAACCTGATCCTGAAGGGAGTACTGGAGCCAGGCTCCAGAATGCCCTCTGTGCGGCAGCTGGCCATGGAATTATCGATCAACCCCAACACCATCCAGCGAGCCTACATGCAGCTGGAACAGGAGGGACTGATCTACCCGGTTAAAGGAACAGGAAATTTTATCGCAGACAGTGAAGAAGTGCGTAAGCTTAGCAAAGCTTCCTATACAAAAGAACTAAAAGCCATGATTCAGAAGGGAAAGGCTATGGGAATGAATGAGGAAGAGCTGATCTATATTATCGGGGAGTGTTACAAGGAGGAGAAGCCATGATAGAAGTCAAAGAATGCAGTAAGGCGTTTGGCACTGTCAAAGCGGTCAATAAAGCAACTCTGGATGTTGGAGTGCGGGAAGTGTTTGGTCTTGTGGGCAGTAACGGCGCCGGGAAAAGCACCCTGCTTCGGATGATGGCTGGAATTATAAGGCCAGATGAAGGGGAAATCCAGATTGACAGTATGCCAGTGTATGAAAATGAAGAAGCAAAGAAACTGTTTTTCTATATCTCAGATGACAGTTATTTTCCGGCAAATTATACAGCAATGGATCTGGTGCGCTTTTACCGGAACTTCTATCCTCAGTTTCGAACCAGGTTTTTTCATGAACTGATGGAACAATTCCATCTGGAAGAAAATCGCAGAATTGCAACTTTTTCCAAAGGTATGAAAAAACAGATTCTGGTAATCATCGGTGTGTGCGCGGCAACGAAATATCTGTTTTGCGATGAGACCTTTGATGGACTTGATCCGGTAATGCGTCAGGCAGTAAAGAGCTTGTTTGCGTCGGAGATTATGAACCGGGAATTTACTCCTGTGATCGCGTCTCACAATCTGCGCGAACTGGAAGATATCTGCGACCATGTCGGGCTTTTGCATAAAGGGGGGATTCTTCTTTCCAAAGATCTGGAAGACATGAAATTTCACATTCACAAGATACAGTGTGTGCTTAGCGGAAGACAGCAGGAAAAAGAACTGGAAAAGGAACTTCAGGTTTTGAAGGTGCAGCATCAGGGGTCTCTTCTTATGATAACAGCCCGGGGAACCAGAAGTGAGATCATAGAGAAGATCCAGGCCAAAAATCCTCTCTTTATGGAGGTGCTTCCTCTGACCCTGGAGGAAATTTTTATCAGTGAAACGGAGGTGGCAGGCTATGAAATCAAAAATTTATTCTAGCAGATATATGAAGGTGTCATCAAAAGGCATGATGTGGATTCCGGCTTTTGTGACCATCGGATTTCTTCTGGCATTTCCGGTGGCAGAGCTGATCATGCTGGGAAACTGGTTTGGAATGGGATACACCACCAGTGAGATCAATGCACTTTATGCAAATCTGTGGCAGGATGGATTTATGCTCACCGGACTTGCAGTTGCGGCAACTGCAGCATTGTTTAACGGAATCAGCCAGTTCTGGTATCTTTATTCACCGCGGAAAATTGATTTCTATCACAGTCTTCCGGTGAAACGAAGCAGAATGTTCTGGCATAAGACTTTGCAGTCCCTTTTGTATTATTTGCTTCCATATCTGGCAATGGAATTTTTCTCCGTCTGCATCGGGGCAATGAGGGGATTTTTCAGCCTTCATCTTATGAAACTGGCATTTTTGATGATGGTATTTCATTTGCTTTTATATCTGCTTTTGTATTTTTCGGTTGTGTTTGTAATCTGCATTACCGGCCATCTGCTTATGGGAGCTCTTCTGCTTATTGCAGTGGCTGCTTATGGACCGGTGCTTTCTGTTACTCTGCAGTTTTACGAAAAAGTCTTTTATTATACCAGCAGTGTAGGTGTCTATGGCTTTATAAAAGGCTTGAGAGAAATGGCGTCACCAGTCATCCTTGCCTACACCTTTGTGGGAAAATATGCAGAAGGAAATTATGGTGGCATTCTGGGAATTGTGCTTCTGGTGACAATCGCTTTTGGCGTTCTTGGATATTATGCATTTGTAAACAGAAAATCCGAAAGAACCGGTATGGCCTTTGTTTTTCCATGGGTTGGCACAATCATAAGATTTATGATTGTGGTTCCCGGAGGACTTGGAATCGGACTTATTTTCTATATGCTTCCAAGTGACAATTCCAGAATTGTATGGTGGATTTTCGGATTGATTTTTGGAACCCTTCTTTCAGGTGGAATCATGGGAATTATTTATTACAGGGATTTCCGAAAATTTTTCTCCAATAAAATACAGTTTGTGGTAAGCGGGGCCTGTGTAGCATTTGGGGCCTGTATGTTCTTATTTGACCTGACTGGATACGACAACTATATCCCTTCTTATGATAAAATCGAAAATATTGCAGCTGAATTTACGGATGGCGGTGGATGGGAGAATACTTATAGCGTTGAAATAAATGAAGATGGCAAGATTTCCACACAGGATTCCGGATATTATAGGAATGGAGATCTTCTGGGCAATAATCTGGGCATTAGTCCTGATATTTATGCATGTGTGGAGCAGATTGTGAAGGAAAACAAGGTTATATGCCGATCCCTTTCAGAAGATAGTGACAACAGAGCGCTGTGGAACGGCGATATATGGGATTCTTCTAACGATACATCAAGACTTCAGATGCGTTATGACCTGAAATCCGGAAAAACTGTTTATCGCTCTTATATGGTCAGCACAGAGAATCAGAAGAACTTGTATAAAGAGGGATATGCGGAGGGAACCTTAAAGTCTGAGCGCTATTCCATTTTAAAGCTGGATGATAAATATGTGGATGAGGTGCGCTGTGATTTTATTACAGGAGAATCTATTTCCCTTTTCCAGGACAATAAGGCAAAGAGACAGCTGTTGGTGGATGCATTTCGTCAGGATGTAGAGGAGGCGGATCCGGAAGTGCTGACCGGAGAGCCATGTGCAAGCCTGAACATTGAGTATTCCGGAGTACCATCTGCAGAATCTGTTGATGCCATGGTGCCTGGCAGAACCGGAGACTATTATTTTTCCGCATGCTTTTATGTATTCCCGCAGTTCAAAAGGACAGTTGAAATTTTGAAGGAAACAGGGTATCCTGTCTCTATGGAGGATGTGAAGCTGAGCGCTGTGGAAGTGGAATATTATATGAATGAGGAGCACAATGAATATTCTTCTCCTGTGGTTTACGATCAGCCGGAACAGCTGGAAGAACTGAAAAAGGTTCTGAGATGTTACCAGATGGTGCCATTCTGGGAAAAAAGGGAAGCTGATAAATGGGCCAGACTGAAGGTTGTGATTGACGGAGTGGAATCAGAGGCAGCGTGGTCCATAATGGCGAAGGATGTTCCGGAATTTATGAAAGAGGATTCACAGCGGGCATTATCCTTTGAGGTTTTTGAAAAGGAATAAAGAAGGAGAGCTACTATAAAGAATGGGAAAAGCAGTGAGACTGGACAGATTTCTGGCGGATTCAGGAGCAGGTACGAGAACGGAAGTGAAGAAGCTGATCCAGAAGGGATTGGTTCAGGTAAATGGTGAGAAGGCGAAAAAGCCGGAACTGAAAATAGATCCGGAGACGGATGTGGTAGAATTTGACGGAGAGCATATTGGAGCAAGGGCAGAGTTTGTGTACTATCTTTTGCACAAGCCTGCCGGATATGTAAGTGCCACAGAAGATACCAGGGAAAAGACAGTTCTGGATCTGGTGCCAAAGGATGGCAGACGGAATCTTTTTCCGGTAGGACGTCTTGATAAGGATACGGAAGGCTTGCTTCTTATTACAGATGATGGACAGCTTGCCCACAGACTGCTTTCCCCGAAGAAACATGTGGATAAGACGTATTTCGCGGTGACGGAAGGAAAAGTGGTGCCGGAGGATATAGAGAAGATCCGGCTAGGTGTGGATATTGGAGATGAGGAGCCGACCTTGCCGGGGAAGCTGGAGATTCTCAGAACATGGAAAGAGGATGCTGACCGTAAAAATGTCGAAGGTGAATCAGGAGCAGTGATGGCCAATTCAAATGCTGCAGGACATAAGGCAGATCCGGAGGGCAGCATCTGGCGTTCCGAAATCCTTCTTACCATCCACGAAGGTCGTTTTCATCAGGTGAAGCGAATGATGGAAGCTGTTGGAAAGAAGGTAATTTATCTGAAAAGAATTTCCATGGGTTCTCTGACTTTGCCGGAAAATCTGGCGAAAGGACAGGCCCGGGAACTGACGGAGGAAGAGCTGGCTGCACTGAAAGATGGCAGATAACCTGTACAGAATGGCTATTTTACAGAAATCTGAGAATCCTTGTTAAAAGAATAAAAAATCCCTAAAATAGCGGAGAAATTTGCAAAAACCTCTTTACACGGAGGGTTTTGTCATGTTATAATGCAAAAGTTGCAAACCATCAAACACGCATGGAGATTCCCAGGATGGTGCCCTGCGGTGTGAGGCTGGGTCCGAGAGGAAAAGGACCATGCGGAAGAATTTAACCAAAAGGAGAAAAAGACATGAGCGTTATTTCAATGAAACAGCTTTTAGAGGCAGGTGTTCATTTCGGACATCAGACAAGAAGATGGAACCCTAAAATGGCTCCATACATCTACACAGAGAGAAATGGTATCTACATCATCGACTTACAGCAGTCTGTAGGAATGGTTGACGATGCTTATAATGCAATCGCTGATATCGTTGCTAACGGCGGAAATATCCTTTTCGTTGGTACTAAGAAACAGGCTCAGGACGCTATCAAGACAGAGGCTGAGCGTTGCGGACAGTTCTATGTAAATGAGAGATGGTTAGGCGGTATGCTTACCAACTTCAAGACTATCCAGAGCCGTATTGCGAAACTGAAAGAAATCGAGACCATGGAGTCTGATGGAACATTCGATGTTCTGCCTAAGAAAGAAGTTATCGCTTTAAGAAAAGAATTAGATAAACTTCAGAAGAACCTTGGCGGTATCAAAGAAATGAAGAGACTTCCAGATGCTATCTTCGTAGTAGATCCTAAGAAGGAAAAGATCTGTATTCAGGAAGCTCATACACTGGGAATTCCGCTTATCGGAATCTGTGATACTAACTGTGACCCAGAAGAACTGGATTACGTAATCCCGGGTAACGATGACGCTATCCGTGCTGTAAAACTGATCGTTTCCAAGATGGCTGACGCAGTTATCGAAGCAAACCAGGGACAGACAGACGCTGAGGGAGAAATCCAGGCTGAGTCTGAAGAGTTCGCTACAGAGGAATAATTTGTGAAAATTCTGGACGGCAGCTGTGAATGAGCTATGCCTGCATAGGCATATCCACAGCTGACGGACAGGTCCTTACAACACACTATCAATCAGGAGGAAATGAAAATGGCTATTACAGCAGCACAGGTAAAAGAGTTAAGAGAGATGACCGGCGCTGGTATGATGGACTGTAAGAAAGCTCTTACAGCTACAGAAGGCGATATGGATAAAGCAGTAGAGTTCCTCGTGAGAAAGGTCTTGCTACCGCTCAGAAGAAAGCAAACCGTGTTGCAGCAGAGGGTCTTTGCAAGACACTTGTTGCTGACGACGCTAAGAACGCAGTTGTTGTTGAGGTTAACTCCGAGACAGACTTCGTTGCTAAGAACGAGAAATTCCAGCAGTATGTTGCAGATGTTGCAGCTCAGGCTCTGACAACTACAGCAGCTGATATCGATGCTTTTCTTGCAGAGGCATGGGCACTTGATACCACTAAGACTGTAAAAGAAGCTCTTGCAGCTCAGATCGCAGTTATCGGCGAGAACATGAACATCCGTAGATTCGCTCAGATGAAAGAGGAGAACGGTTTCGTTGCTTCCTACACACATATGGGTGGAAAAATCGGCGTTCTTGTTGACGTTGAGACAGACGTTGTAAACGACGCTGTTAAAGAAATGGCTAAGAACGTTGCAATGCAGGTAGCAGCTCTGAAACCTCTTTACACAAGCGACAGCGAAGTAAGCGCTGAGTATATCGAGCATGAGAAAGAAATCCTTATGGCTCAGATTCAGAACGATCCTAAGGAATCCCAGAAACCGGAGAAGGTTATTCAGGGAATGATCACAGGACGTATCAAGAAAGAGCTTAAAGAGATCTGCCTTCTTGACCAAATTTACGTAAAAGCAGAAGATGGAAAACAGTCCGTTGGAACTACGTAGCACAGGTTGCTAAAGAGAACGGCGCTAAGATCACAATCAAAGGCTTCGTTCGTTACGAGACCGGAGACGGAATCGAGAAGAAAGAAGAGAACTTTGCTGAGGAAGTTGCAAAGCAGATGGGTAAATAATCCATTAACTTAAGTTTTCTTTCTATTATTTTAATAAGTCTGAATTTAAGTATTTAAAGGCCCTGAAAGCCTTATAAACACTACGTTTCACAGTGATTATAAGGTTTTCGGGGCTTTTTTCTATATTTTTCTAAAAAAGTCCTAAATACCGCCAAGCATCGCTGGAAATCACCAAGAATCTCCAAAAATTGAGTATTGAGTAAGGAAAAACTGAGTAAAAGCAAAGGCTTGCAATCTTCAGCGAAGTTACTCAAATTATCAGCGGTTTCATCAGATCGCCATAATTTTCAAAAATCAAATTATAAACTTAAAAACTAATTGCATAAGGAGGAAATCAATATGGCAAGTACAGCGATAGGCGCAGCTGGCGAGGATGCTCGCACAATAACTTTTATGAGCAAAGAACATAAGGAATTCTATTTGGAATATCTGCCTAAATGCAGATGGAAAGACGTATATCATGAAGCATTGGTATATTGTCTTGGAATTGACAGAGATACACGAAAACACGTTAACAAAATTTATGATTTTAAAAATGGCAGTGTGAAGCCAGAATGTCTGCAGGAAGGTGGAGGAAAGACCACTACCACTATCAATCTTGGAGTAGTGTTCCGATTACTTAGCCAATTATGTTGTAACATCGGAATGATTAAAACGCATTGCCATGAAAAGAAAATGGTTTTATTATAATGATATAGATTTTATGTGTGAAAATAATTCTATATTTTTTATTAACTCCATCGTAACTCCATATATCTAATGTATAATTACAGGAAATATTAAAAAGAAATTGTGGGGAGTGATTTTATGTATCGAATATTGGTTGTTGAAGATGAGGATGACATTCAGAAAATATTAGAAAACTATTTGATGGATCAAGGATATGCAGTTACACTGGCGTATGATGGTGTGGATGGGATTGCAAAATTTCACAATGGCGAGTTTGATCTTGTGCTGTTGGATGTTATGATGCCAAAGATAGACGGTTTTGGAGTATGTGAATTAATCCGTAGAGAATCGAATGTACCAATTATCATGCTTACGGCATTAGATGAAGAAGCGTATCAGATCAAAGGCTTTGATATGAATGCAGATGATTATGTCACCAAGCCGTTTTCTATACCCATTTTATTGAGAAAAATTGCAGCAATCTTGAGAAGGACACAAAGAGAAGATGAATTGCAGGTGATTTCTTATAAAACGTTAAGCGTGGATGTGAAGGGGCATCATGTTTATATTTGTAAAGCAGAAAAGGGAGAACAGATAGAGGTTGAATTAACACAGAAAGAATTTGAAATGCTATATGTTCTGCTGATTAACAAAGGAATCGTTTTGACACGCCAGAAACTTCTAAATATGGTATGGGGAGAAGATTATTATGGGGAAGAGCGAATTGTGGATACACATATTAAGAACATCCGCAAAAAGCTGGGAGTAAATCTGATTAGTACAATAAGAGGGGTGGGATACCGGATTGATAAAGAGAATTAAAAACAGTCTGACCATAAAAATTTGCACACTGATTGCTGTCTTACTGGCAGTATCCAGTGGAATTACATATGCGGTAATTGTAGGATTCCTTCCAACCTATTATAGTAAACAGCTACAGAAGGATGTTGATTCGGTTTCACAGGAAATGATTGAAACCATTCATTCTTATGAAACGATTAATGAAGCTTCTTATGCCATTGAATTGTTTGAAGCAGGTTCGAAAGTTTCAGTCGTGATTTTGGATGAACAGGGAAATAGGATATGGCCGGCTGAGAGTACAGCCGTGACAGAAGATGTATTGGATAATGGTGTGGTAGAGCAGGGTTATATGGGTGATATGATATTGACACACGAAAATAGCGCAGAGCAAACCACTATCGTACAGGAAGAAAATGCGGCCTATGAAGAGGGAGTAATCGGCCAGGCGGACGTCGTAACAGAGGATGTCGTCCAACAGGCTGATGGAATTGCAGAAGTCGGAGATAATTCAGCAGTGAAACGGTACAGCGTTACAGTGGGTGGAGAAACATATACAATGATTGTTTCTGGGGGAATGCAGCCAGTCAATCAGGCTCTTGAAATATTATATCAGATACTGCCGTATATCCTTGGAATCGCTATTGTAGTTTCCATATTGTTTGCACTGGGGGCATCCCTTTATTTGACATTTCCGATCGTTAGGTTAAGTCAACTGGCTCAAAATATGGCTGCGCTTGATTTTGACAGTTCCTATCAGGGGAAAAGAACAGATGAAGTAGGAGTATTAGGGGAAAGCCTGAATGAGCTTTCCAAAAACCTCTCACGAGCATTGGAAGAACTGAAGAGTGCAAATGAAAAGCTTAAGTCAGATATCGAAATGGAACGCAAGATAGAGAAAAAGAGAATTGCATTTTTTTCAGCAGTGTCCCATGAACTGAAAACACCGATTACAATATTGAAAGGGCACTTGTCCGGAATGCTGCAGGGAGTAGGGGAATACAGGGACAGAAATTACTATTTGCAGCGGTCACTGGAAACCACAGAAAAAATGGAAGACATGGTAAAGGAACTTCTGACTGTTTCACGGATCGAGAATAACAAATTTATTACACAAAAGACCGATATAGCAGAACAGCTCCGCTTGCAGATTGCTGATATGGCTGAACTGATAGAAAATAAAAAACTGGAACTGCAAGTGGAGATTCCAGAACATTTGTATGCAGATGTGAATCCGGTGATGATGGACAAAGTTTTTTCTAACCTTCTGCTTAATGCCATCCGTTATACGCCGGAAGAAAAAGAAAATCATATCAGAGTTTTGCTGAAACCGGGAACAGATACCGAGACGGTATATTGCCAGATTGAAAATACCGGGGTGTTTATTCCGGAAGAAGCATTAGTCCATTTGTTTGAAGCATTTTATCGTGTGGAACAGTCCCGTAACCGCCAGACCGGTGGAAGCGGATTGGGTCTTTATATTGTAAAAATGATCTTGGACCAGCATGGAGCAAGCTATCGTATGGGTAATACATGTGATGGGGTTTGTTTTTCCTTTTCTCTATAAATCACACACGAATCACATATAAACTCCAATTACATTACAAAATTCAATGGTATGGTATGGACATAATAAAAAATGTAAAGGAGTTGGATGTACAATGAAAAGAAAAATTGCAGCTTTATTAATGGGAACTACCTTATCTGTGGCAGTATGCGGTTACAGTGTGCAGGCAATGACTTACGGATATGATATGGGAGGAAAGGTATTTATCTCCGAAGATTCTTCATCTTCCAATCTGACAGAGGAAGAAAAGGAAAAATTATCCGACTGGCATAAGGAAGAAATGCGTAATGAACTTGCTTATCTTGAATGCTACGGTGTTACTTATGATGCAGACAGTGATACACTGTATTATCAGGGGAAAACCGTAAGATGGCTGATTGACCGACAGCTTGAGGATACTTATAAGTCGATCCAGATGCCGGAAGGTGAAATTGATGTCTATACGGTAAGGGAAGACGATTACAGATTAACGGGCGTTCGGATTGCTACACAGGAAGAATATGACCAGCGGACAAAGGAAATGGAAGCGTTGGAAGCAGCGGCTGGAAAAGAATCATCTTATGTACAAGAAGCTGTGGATACAGAAACGGGAAGTAGTATTCATATGTTTGCTTACGATGAGGAAACAGTAACGGAAGCCAATGATGGGTCAGCGACGGAAACAGCAGTAGTGACAGAAGATGTGGTGTCAAATTATGCGGAACAGAAGGATACAGTTGAAAATGCAGTGGAAACAGCAGAGGGTACCTGTGTAGTAGGAGATAATCTTAATTCAGAAATAAAGATTCAGGAATATAAGCAGAATGGCATAGACCTCGATTCTGCGACAGGTAGCTGGATGTGGCATGGAAAAGAAGTTCATTTACTAATGGACGAGGATGGAAGTTTTTACCAGAATGGAAGCAAGGAGGCAAAAGATAATAAGATATATCTGATAGTGAAACGGGAAGATGATGGCAGGATTAAAACTGTGAGACAGATTACAATGGAAGAAGTTATGGCACGTATAGCGCATTTGAATTAGAAATTAGATATAAACGTTTGCGAGGTGAAGCATATTGGGAAAATGTTGATTTTGACATTTGAGGATCATGAAGAGAACATGATTGACTGGATTGTGTCATGTTTAGGCATAGGTGTAAAGTCTTTTCAGATTCAGAATACTAAAACGGAAAATTTAAAATTTCGAGATCTAAGAATAGATTTTAGTTGTCGTAAGGTTATAAAAAATAATAGACAAGAATGCACCACAGCTGCGGCTGTGGTGCGAGTTTTAGGCGGAAAATTTCTGGAAGTTCATACATAATTTTCAAAAATTCTAGAATAAGAATTTACACCGACTCATAATTATGATACAATTATAGCACCAGAAAGCGAGGTGTTCATTATGCCAACAATTATGCCGATTAGAGATTTAAGAAAAACCAGTGAAATATCGGAACTGGCACATAAAAAGCAGGAACCAATATTTATTACGAAAAATGGATATAGTGACTTAGTTGTAATGAGTTCAGAGCTGTATGAACGTTTTGCCCAGACAAACAAGATCGATCAGGCAATTTATGAAGCAGAACAGGAAGTCACAGAAGGAGCAGAGCCGATTTCATTAGAAAGTGCAATGGAACAGCTCAACAAGAAATATTATGGATAAATATGAGGTAATGCTGTATCCAAGAGCGTACCGGGATATTCATGATATTTATGCTTATATTGCACTTGAAAGATTGTCACCTGAAACTGCAAAAGAACAGACGGATCGGATTTGGCAGGCAATAAAAAAGCTGGAACTGTTTCCAAAATCGCACCAGGACCGTCTGGTAGGCCGCTATGCCGGAAAAGAATATAAACAGCTGATCATTGACAATTATATTGCTATTTTTAAAGTTGATGAAAACAAGAAAAAAGTATTTGTATTGACAGTGCAATATCAGGGAAGGCAGATGTAAACGAAAGGGTTGAACTGCTGTACAAAATAACATTTCAGAATGATAGTCAGATATAAAAAGGACACAGACAGTCGAGTTTCGATTGCCTGTGTCTTGTTTTGTAAAAATAAAAAATTTTTGAAAGCAAATTCCCATATTTTAAGTCTAATAGTTATAAAAACAAAAAGGGGGAATAAAATGGAGGCTTTTGTAACAGCTGCTAAAAATGGAGATAAAGAAGCGTTCGTTCAGCTGATCCGGATAAATAAGCAGAGCATGTATAAAGCTGCCTGGGTTTATCTTCGGAACGAACAGGACATTGCAGATGCACTGCAAAATACGATCCTGTCCTGTTATGAAAAGATACAGGGATTAAGGGAAGTGAAATATTTTAAAACCTGGCTGATGCGGATTCTGATAAATGAATGCAAAGACATTCTCCGTCAAAAGAACCATGACACGGAACTGGATAATTTCTCAGAAGGTGTACATTGTGAAAATCTGGACCTTTGCGAATGGAAACAATTGCTTTTATGTCTGGATGAAGAAAGCCGGAAAATCGTGGAACTCTATTATTTTGATGAATTTTCCGTAAAGGAAATTGGTAATCTTCTTGAAATGAACAGCAACACCGTATCAACCAAACTTTCCCGGGCAAGAGCAAAATTAAAAAAGGTGATCAGGAGGTGAAGACTATGGATGAAAAAGAAATCAGAAAAATTTTAAAAGAAGAAACTGTGATACCGGACAATATTGATAAAGCTATGGAAGATGTTCTGAAGGGAATTTTGGATTCTCCAGATGAGAGAATGAGCAGCACGAAGAATCTAATTGTAAAATCAGATAAAGGAAGATCAAAAAATTCAGGGAATAAGAAAAAAATAATCCGGATTCTTCTTCCTGTGGCTGCTGTATTAGGCGTCAGTACCGGCGTACTTGCAACAAAACTTGGATGGCTTCACAAAGAACTGGAGCAGCAGGGGGTTATAGAACAGGAAGCTGTTCAAATGGTTGTCACAGAACCTGATTCAACTGCAGAAAATGTGGAAGATGTGACTTCTTATCATATAACGCCAAAGGAGAGGGATTGGAACCAGTCTATGCTGTCTGTTACAGAAGCGTATTTTGATGGCAGCGGTTTCAGCTTTCTTGGAGATCCTTCCGGGGCGGTGGAGAATTATACGCTCAGCTGCCGTGACCATGCGACAGTGAATGGAGAAGATGCACTTGCAACTTTGAATAAGATAGACGGGGAAGATCTCTATTATGGACATATTACCCTGTATGATGATGCTTTGACAGAGAAAATATTAAATGAAGATTCCCAGGTAGAGGTTTCCATGACCATTCAGGCATATCCGGATTATAACGGCAGGATCTATTACACCTGGAAAGATGATGAAGCTTTCAGAAAGATTTTTAAAACTGGTTCTTTTACAGATTCAGAAGGAATGTTGGCTTATGCACTGCCTGCGGAGGATGCTTACAGAGGATATACGCCGCAGACCCTTACAGTAACCCTTCCGTTAAATGATGAAGTACGGGATATTATAGAAAAATACAGAAAAGAAGGAAAGCTGCAGGCGGAAGATACTGGCGTAGAACCCATTTCGGATTCCATGGAAGAGAGTACACAGGAAACAACAGATTCAAAAAATCCTTCAGATGCTACGGAAGCAAATGAGAAATATGATCCAGAAACAGCAGTATTACAGGTAAAGGAAAGCCATGTAACAGCTTCTTTGCCGGGAAAATCCGGAACTCTTACGATAGAGGCTGATATTACCGGAAGTACCACCGATGTTTCGAAAGGAATTCTGGAAAAACGCAGCGTATCAGAGGAAGAAATCTGCTCCTGGTTTGGCGGGGAAGATGGCTGGGAAAAATCTGAGACAGATGAAACGGGCTGGGAAAATAAAGAGAAAGGATTGCAGTTATTCATTTCAGACGGAAGAATACAGTGTGACGGATTAAGTGAAAAAGACCTGGGAGCTTTAGAAAACAATACGGAAGGGGAATTAAATATTATAAATCAGCTGCTTTCCAAAGCTAATTTAACGGGAACTTCTGTAAGAAAATCAATCAGCAACATGACGGAGGGATATGATTATTACGATACAGAGATTCTGTTGAATGGGATCCCGGTGGGCGGGCTTTCTCAGCATGGTTATCTGGGAACTGCAGGCTTTGGCCCTGCGCCTGAAGACTGTTATTTCAACATACCGATTCCGCTTCAGTTGAAAGTGGAAGAAACAGTTACTATGCTTCCAATGGAAGAAATTATGAAGTCAGTGGAACAATATGTAAAAGAAGGCAAAATTGGTCTCTTCACGGAACAGGACACTGCGGAGGAAACAGAATCCACCACGATTCCAGTTACAAAAATATGTTTGGAATACTATATTGATGAAACCGCAGACGGAATCACATACAGACCTGTCTGGAGCTTTCGCTGCCCTTACCAGTGGAAAGATTCCCCGGACGAACAGGAACTGTTTTACATAGACGGGGAAACGGGGGCACTGATTCGTGATGCGTTTGGCTGGTAGGTATGAAAAAAAGAGCCGGATCCATTCCGAATTAGAATAAGTTCAGAACCCCCAGTTTATTCAGTAAGTTGCGTCAAATTTGCGTAAGCTTTATGAGCAGAACCGCGCAAATCCATATAAATAAAGCCTGTTCACAAATACTTTGCAAAGCAGATGGGTAAATAATCCATTAACTTAAGTTTTATTGTGCTGACCGGGGACAAACTGGGGGCAGATCCCTCCAAATGTGTGTTTTTCGGACAGGGATATTATGAGAAAACTGTCAGTGCATTGCAGGAATATGAGAATTATACGGAAATTGCTTATAATCCGGGTACTGATATTTAATGGAAATTTAGAGCACATTTTTTCAGGCATGATGCAGACCGCAGATACATATGGAGTGGACCTGCCGGGGAAAAGGTGGCTGTAAATCTAATATAATTTTAAGGAGGATTTGACTATGGCAGAGAACAAAATGACAAAGGAAGTTTTAAAAGCTGCAAAGGGAACCGGATCTGTGGAAGAACTTCAGAAACTGGCGAAGGAAAACGGCATGGAGCTTGATGCTGCACAGGCAGAAGAAATGTATGCCAGATTACATCCGGTAACCCAGGAACTTTCAGATGATGAGCTGGACAATGTAACAGGCGGTGATTCCTGCGACGTAGGATACAGCTGCCCGAAATGCGGAAGTACGGAGGCTTCTTCCAGAGAGCCGCTTTATGGCTGCACTTATGTAACCTGCGCCTGCTGCGGTGCAACCTATTGGGATCCTACTTCCACCAAAACACAGAATTAATTGATTTTGGATGGAGGGATATTTTTGATGGAAGACGAAATAACAAAAAGAGAGCTTTCAGATGATGAGTTGGACAATGTGTCCGGTGGAGGATGCGAGGAGAATGCGCGAAACTGCTGTCCACAATGTGGGAGTACAGAAGCGAAAACAATTTTCAGTAGAGAAGACGGTTCTCTGGTTGAATGCGCTGTTTGTGGTACAGGGTACTGGAAAATTTAAAGCGCATCCCCAAAGTCCCTGGCTCGCAGCCTTTTGGTGAAAAATCCGCAGTTCGTATTGATGATAACGGACTGCGGATTTTTTATAAAAAAGATACTTTAATATTGCTCTTTACAATCGTTATAATTATTTTAAATATGTTTAACATTGGCAATACACAGAATTTAACATAGACAGCTATAATATCTTTCAGAAAAGGAAAAAAGAATGATATTTTTGAGTTGCTGCGAAGTAACCGAACAGTAACGCTTTTTAAGGCAAGGAGGCTTCTTTTATGAGAAAGATATTACAGAGAAATGAGAAAGTGGAGCTTAACAGTTTTATAGATGAATTTGTAAAGGCAAGACAGAAATACTTTACACCAGGTCAGGAATGGCTGGAAGAAGAGCTGGCGGAGGAAAAGATTAGCGTGTATATGGATAAAGCACAGCTGGAAAAAGATCTGGATGAGCTTGTAAAGACCAGTTTGATGTATGGCAAGGTACGGAATCTGGAAATGAAGATTCAGGTGAAAAAGACTGCAGATGGTGCTGGAATCTGTTTCTCGGATAATGGTGTTGGAAACTGGAGAAATAAGAGCATCTGTGTAACAGGAAAGCCTGGCAGAGGCCTGGAAACAAAGAAAATCTGGGGCGTGCAGGTTGCCTGAGTGTCAGTATATTAATGGTTTGAAAAAGGTTCTTTGCAAGACAAGTCAATATGGAAATCAGATCGCAGAGGATTATGAAAATACAGGATTTCTGCGGTCTGTTTTTATAGTATGTGGCAAAAAAAACGGCAGCCCGGTACTTTCCGGGCTGCCGTAAATTTTTTAGACACGCTTTAGATCCTGTTTGAAAGATCAGATGTTCAGAAGATCGCTGAATACCTTAAGAGCACCGTCTGTATTGTGTGCAAGTACACGTTTCGCAAGAACTTTACCAAGCTGAACGCCTTCCTGGTCGAAGCTGTTCAGATTCCATACGAAGCCCTGGAACATGATCTTGTTCTCAAAGTGAGCAAGCAATGCACCAAGGGAAGCAGGGGTAAGCTGCTGACCGATGATAATGCTGGACGGACGTTTACCCTTGAAGTTCTTGTTCAGGTTCTCATCCTCTTTACCGCAGGCAAATGCAACAATCTGAGCTGCCACGTTAGCGCAGAGCTTCTGCTGGCTGGTGCTGTTCTCAATGTCAACATCTACGCCAAGCTGGCTGTTCTTAAAGCCGATGAACTGAAGCGGGACAATGTCAGAGCCCTGATGCAATAACTGATAGAAGGAATGCTGACCGTTGGTTCCTGGCTCTCCGAAGATAACCGGACCTGTTACGTAGTTAACCGGCTCGCCGAAACGGTTTACGGTTTTACCATTGGACTCCATGTCACACTGCTGAAGGTGTGCCGGGAAGCGGCTTAATGCCTGTGAATATGGAAGAACAGCTGTGGAAGGATATCCCTGCACATTTCTCTCATAGATACCGATCAGGGCATCCAGCATATCTGGGTTCTTCATAAGGTCACGGTTTGTTGCAAGCTGATCCTCAGCTGCAGCACCTTCAAGGAGCTGAGCAAATACTTCCGGTCCGAATGCCAGGGAAAGGATTGCTCCGCCTACGCCGGAAACAGAAGAGTAACGGCCTCCGATGTAGTCATCCATGAAGATGGCGGTAAGATAATCTTCACTCTTTGCAAGAGGGGAAGTCTCACTTGTAACGGCAAGCATGTGTTTGGAAGGATTCAGACCTGCTTTTGTCAGGGCATCCTTTACAAATGCTTCGTTGGTCAGTGTCTCAAGGGTTGTACCGGATTTGGATACAACGATGAATAAGGAGTGTGCAAGGTCTACAGAAGCAAGTACTGCAGCTGCATCATCCGGGTCAACGTTGCTGATGAACTTCGCTTCCATCTTGAATGTGTTATTGGCCTTCGCCCAGTTCTCCAGTGCGATGTAAAGAGCACGGGGACCAAGGTCACTTCCGCCGATACCAATCTGAACGACTGTGGTGAATTTCTCACCAGCTTCGTTGGTGATCTCACCAGCATGAACCTTATTTGCAAAATCAGCAGCTTTTTTCTGCTGGGCAACGTAGAATTCACGTTTGTCTACACCATCTACAACAACCGGGTTACCAAGCTGCTTACGTGCAAGGTGATGAAGAACCATACGGTTCTCTCCGGTGTTGATCACTGCACCATTATATAATTCCTGAAATTTGTCGATCAGCTGTGCCTCGTCAGCCAGTTTCGCAAGTGCGGATAAAACGGTTTCGTCTACTTCTTTGGCTGCATAGTTGTAAGAAAGACCAGCTGCCATTGGTGTACTATAATCAGCTACACGCTTGCCACCTTCTTCACCAGACAGAGCTGCCGCAATGTCTACGTGATTCTTAAGCTCTTTCAGTTTGCCAAAAGAATCAAGTGTGTCAAGATTTTTCCATGTTGCCATAATATAATTCCTCCTTTAAATGGTTGAGACTATAGTTGCTGTTCAAAGCTTGTTCAGCAACGGATTATGCTCTCAAAGGAGTCTCACTGTGAGACCCGTATCGAAATCATTATACTGAAAAATTTATAGAATTTCAATGCAAGGATGAAGATTCTTGAAAAATTAACATTAATATAAGAAAGAATGGGGCTGATATGAAAAAAAGAACATAAAAGCTGGAGAAAAAGAGGGGATAGAAGTAAAAAAACAGCCGACAGAAGCTGAAAAATGTTTCTGTCGGCTGTTTGAACGGACCTTTGCAATAGGTTTCTGCATTGGTCAAGTTGAATGTGAGGGATGGATTACTCCTGTGTAATTCCGGTTACTTCATAGCCAGCGTCTTTGATTACCTGGCGGATTTTGTCCTCGTCCACTTTCTCTGGTGCTGAGAAAATAGTAGTTCCGGCATCATGGGAGGATACAACATCCTGTACCCCAAATGCTTCCTGGATTGCTTTGTTTACGTGTGCTTCGCAATGTCCGCACATCATTCCTGTTACATTAACTGTCACTTTTACCATGGTATTATTCTCCTTTTTGTTAGTATTGTTATTAATATCGCTGCATTCGTTCAAAAGCTTGCAGCTGTTATTAATCGTTTGTTCTGCATCTGAAGTTTTATCTGCATTGAATGATTTTGAGAAAACAGCAGATGATGCTTCAGAGAAATCAGCAATATTTCCAGAATTGGATTCTATGGAAACCGGATTCTTGACTTTTTTATCTTTAACTGCGTCATGAATTTTAAACAGGTTTAGCCTCAACGCGTTGGTAACTACACAGAAGCTGGAAAGGCTCATGGCAGCAGCGCCGAACATCGGGTTCAGGGTCCATCCGAAAATTGGAATCCATACGCCGGCAGCCAGCGGAATACCAATTACATTGTAGAAGAACGCCCAGAAGAGATTCTCGTGGATGTTGCGAAGAGTAGCGCGGCTCATACGGATAGCAGCTGGCACGTCGGAAAGCTGGCTCTTCATAAGGACAATATCTGCTGCGTCGATGGCTACATCCGTTCCGGCACCGATGGCAATACCAATATCTGCTCTGGTAAGGGCTGGTGCGTCGTTGATTCCGTCGCCAACCATGGCAACCTTGCCTTTTTCCTTCAGGGAGCGGATGACGCTCTCTTTTCCATCTGGAAGGACGCCTGCAATAACCTGGTCAACACCTGCCTGTGCGCCGATAGCTCTGGCAGTGCGCTCGTTGTCGCCGGTAAGCATAACTACCTGGATACCCATATTCTGAAGCTCTTTGACCGCCTGTGCACTGTCCGGTTTGATTACATCAGCAACTGCAATGATTCCAAGAAGTTTTCCATCTTTTGCGAAAAGAAGAGGAGTTTTTCCTGCTTCGGCAAGCTTCTCGGCCTGGTTCATAAGAGACGGAGAGACAGCTGCCAGAGTGCTGATGTATTTCATGCTTCCGCCGATAAGCGTGGAAGCGCCAAGCTTCGCAGAGAGTCCATTGCCGGGAAGAGCCTGGAATTCTGTGACTTCCTGGGCTGTAAGACCAAGGCTTGCAGATTTTTCCAGAATGGCTTTCGCAAGAGGGTGCTCGCTCTTTTTTTCAAGGGCGTAGGCAATGGTGAGAAGATCGTTCTCAGACACGCCGTCTGCAGGGAGAATGTCAGTAACCTCCGGCTGACCGTTTGTGATGGTTCCGGTTTTGTCAAGGGCTATGATCTGAACCTTTCCGGCTTCCTCAAGGGAGACGGCTGTTTTGAAAAGGATACCGTTTTTGGCACCCATTCCGTTTCCAACCATAATGGCAACCGGAGTGGCAAGACCAAGGGCGCATGGGCAGCTGATGACCAGAACGGAAATTCCTCTTGCCAGGCGTAGCCAGCCTCATGACCGGTAAGCAGCCAGACAATAGTAGTTATAATTGCAATAGTGATAACAGCAGGTACGAAAACACCGGAAACACGGTCTGCGATTTTTGCAATAGGAGCTTTGGTGGCTGCAGCATCACTGACCATTTTGATGATCTGGGAGAGGGTGGTGTCTTCGCCAACGCGGGTAGCTTCACATTTGATAAAGCCAGACTGGTTGACTGTGGCTGCGGAGACAAGATCTCCGGCAGCTTTGTCGACAGGGATACTCTCACCTGTAAGGGCAGATTCGTTGACTGCACTGGAGCCTTCGATAATCACACCATCCACCGGGATGTTCTCACCAGGACGGACAACAAAGGTGTCTCCTTTTATAACCTGGTCAATGGGAACGGTGGCTTCCTGGCCGTTTCGGATGACAACGGCAGTCTTGGGAGCAAGCTTCATAAGACCTTTTAAGGCATCCGTGGTCTTGCCCTTGGAACGGGCTTCCAGCATTTTTCCAACGGTGATCAGGGTCAGGATCATAGCGGCAGATTCGAAATAGAATTCCATCATGTAGTGCATGACAAGTTCGGAATTGCCGTCAACCTGGGCTCTGGTCATGGCGAACAGGGCGTAGACACTCCATACAAAGGAGGCCATGGAGCCGAGAGCTACCAGGGTATCCATGTTCGGAGAGCGGTGCCACAGACTCCTGAAGCCACTGATGAAAAATTTCTGATTGATGACCATGACGATTCCTGCAAGAAGCAGCTGTACAAGTCCCATGGCGATATGGTTGCCATCAAACCAGGCTGGCAGCGGCCATCCCCACATCATGTGTCCCATGGAAAAGTACATCAGCACCAGAAGAAAACCTACTGAGGCAATAAGTCGTTTCCTGAGGAGTGGCGTTTCGTGATCTTCCAGGGCTTTCTCAGCATCAGAAACGGATTCCTTCTGGCCGGAAGCACCCTTCAGGCTGCAGCCGTATCCGGCTTCTTCTACAGCTGAGACAATGGCAGAGGCTGAGGCAGTTCCTTCCACTCCCATGGAATTGGTAAGCAGGCTTACGGAGCAGGAAGTAACTCCCGGAACCTTGTTTACCGCTTTTTCCACACGGGCGCTGCAGGCTGCACAGCTCATGCCGGTGACGTTGTATTGTTCCATAATAAATTCCTCCTTCGAATACAGTGTTTCGATACCAACGGACTGCTCTGCGCATTCGTACCTCCGCAGGCAGGTACACATTCGGAATACGCTGGTATCTCACTTCATTAGCTTCTGCAAAGTTGCAACCAGCTCATCAATGGTTTCGTCTTTACCATCACGGATATCTCTTGCCACACAGGTTCGGATATGATTGGCGAGAAGTTCCTTATTAAATGCATTCACAGCGGCATTTACAGCTGCTGACTGAATAAGAATATCGTTGCAGTAAGCGTCATTCTCCAGCATTCCTATAATCCCCCTTATCTGGCCTTCAATACGTTTCAGACGGTTTACCAGCTTCCTGCGCTCTGCTTCGGAACGATCGGTGTGCTTGGTACAACAGCAGGAACAGACCTTCTTGGTAGGTTCCTGGCTGGAAAGAGTTGCAGGATCGGCTGCGGTGTGGCTGCAGCAGGATTCGGATTTATAATCAGCTGTCATAGGCGGACTCCTTTCCTTATATACCCCGCCAGTATGTATTTGATGAAACCAATATATACCCTGGCGGGGTATTTGTCAATAAGTAATTCACAGAAAACCTGAGAATTGCGGCGCGAAACCATGCGAAAGCATGATTTCTGTGCATCGCGAAGCGTGTTGCTATGAACGGAGTGAATAGTAATCTGTTTGAAAAATTATTCCCGCAATCTGCACGCCCCACTTTGCGGTATATTTTGCCCGAATTCAGTTGCCGTAGCCCGCTACTGCGCCCTCATCAGGACAAAATCTCCCACAAATTGTGACGCAAATCTTGCAGAAAGCCTTTTTCAAACATACTCTAGTTCATAAAAAATACATAAAAAGTTCATAAAAAATATATAATAATATGGTACATATTAAATATCCGAGTCGAATATGTATAATGGTTATAGCGCGAAGGTTGCATCATGAACATGATGCGCAAAAGAGAATCCGGTGAGAGTCCGGAACGATGCCGTCACTGTGTAAGGGAACTGCTTCAGAGCCCACTGGGAAACCGGGAAGGGGGAGCAGTGTTGACCGAAGTCAGGAGAACTGCCTTGGCGTGGAATCTTAGGTCTGCGGTACACAGAACCTGTATTCTCATAACGATACATGAATATTTCCTGAATGTTTTTTGGAAGAAAAGTGTGTATATGAGAATGTGTGCAGTCGCAGAAAATGCGGCTGTTTTTATGCAATGGGAGATTGGTGATAGATTTCCCATGGGATTCTTTATACGTGATTCTATCCGGAAATACAAAAAAAAGAGGAAAAAGAAATGAAAAGAAAATCTTTATTAGCAATCCTTCTTGCAGCTTCTATGGCAGCAAGCATGACAGCAGCAACAGCAACTGTTGCATTTGCAGAGACAGAGGAAGCAGCAGAGGAGACAACAGACGATGCAGAAGCAGCTGATGACACTGCAGATGCAGATAAGGAAGCGGCTGATAAAGTAGCAGCACTTATCGATGCTATTTATGTTCAGGAGAGAACAGATGATACAGATGAGCAGTGCAAGGAAGCTAAAGAAGCATGGGATGCCCTTACAGATGCTCAGAAAGAGCTTGTAGAGGGAGAAGAGGCAAGTCCAGAGTATTTCGGACGTGACACAGGTGATGCTTCCAAGGATGATCCGCGTAATCAGGACGAGATCGGTGAGAATGAGCTTCTTGTAGTAAGCTTTGGTACTTCCTTTAACGACAGCCGTGCAGAGGATATCAAAGGAATCGAGGATGCTCTTGCAGAAGCATTCCCGGATTGGTCTGTAAGAAGAGCATTTACCGCTCAGATCATTATCAACCATGTACAGGCAAGAGATGATGAGAAGATTGATAACATGCAGCAGGCACTTGACCGTGCAGTAGCAAACGGTGTTAAGAATCTTGTAGTTCAGCCTACACATCTTATGCATGGTGCTGAGTACGATGAGATGGTAGAAGCTATTGATGCTTACAAAGATAAATTTGAATCTGTAGCAATCGCTGAACCAATGCTTGGTGAGGTTGGCGATGACGCTACCGTTATCAACGATGACAAAGCTGCTGTTGCTCAGGCAATCACAGATGAAGCTGTAAAAGAAGCTGGATATGACAGCATGGAAGCAGCTGCAGAAGATGGAACCGCATTTGTATTCATGGGACATGGTACTTCCCATACAGCAAACGTTACATATGATCAGATGCAGACCCAGATGGAGAAACTTGAATTCACAAACGCATTCATCGGTACTGTAGAAGGTGAGCCAGAGGATACAGCTTGTGATGAAGTTATCAATAAAGTAAAAGATGCCGGATTCAAGAAAGTAATCCTTCGTCCGCTTATGGTTGTTGCTGGTGACCATGCAAACAATGATATGGCTGGTGATGATGATGACTCCTGGAAGAGCATGTTCGAGGCTTCTGGAGATTTCGATGAGATTGACTGCCAGATCGAAGGTCTTGGAAGAATTGACGCTGTTGAGCAGCTTTATGTAGCTCATACTCAGGCAGCTATTGATTCCATCGCGAAATAATTATCCTGGTATAAATTGTTATTGCAACAGAACAAAAGCAGCTGCTCCTACACTGTGGGGCAGCTGTTTGAGTAATAAAACAAATACGGCACACACAAGTGTACCGTAAATAAAGAAAAAGCAAGGAGAGTTATTATGAAACGTTCATTAGTCATTTTATTAACAGCTGTAAGTATTTCCGCTATGACAGCAGGAACTGCATTCCCGGCATTTGCAGAAGCCACAGAGGCTGAGGCAGAGGAAACCACAGATGGTGCAGAGAATGCCGCAGACAGCGAACTTGAAGACGGTGTTTATGGTGTAGAGTTTGACACAGACAGCAGTATGTTCCATGTAAATGAGGCTTGCAACGGAAGAGCTACCCTCACTGTAAAGGATGGTAAAATGACCGTTCATATTACTCTCGTTTCCAAGAATATTGAGAATGTTTTCCTTGGAACAGCAGAGGATGCACAGAAAGACGGTGCCGAACTGATTCAGCCTACTATTGATAAGGTAACTTACAGCGATGGCATGACAGAGGAGGTTTATGGATTCAATGTTCCAGTAGAGAAGCTTGATGAAGAATTTGACCTGGCAATCATTGGTAAAAAGGGCAAATGGTATGACCATAAGGTAAGCGTTACGGATGTGCAGGAGCAGACTGAGGAAGAAAAAAATGCAGTTGAGATCGGTGAGGAAGAGAAAAGCGAAGATGCTGATACAACTACAGATGCAGCTGCCGAGGAAGAGAATAAGGATTGATCAATAATCTGAAAGGGACATCACATGAGCGAAAACGGTTCATGCGATGTCCCTTTTTATATTTATTTTGTTTTGCCCTCACCGGCAAAATATTCTTTTGTCAGCTTCACAACTGTACCGGAAAGCAGGAACAAAGCAATCAGGTTGGGAATTGCCATAAGACCGTTAAATGTCTCGGCAATGCTCCACATCAGTCCAAGGTTGGCAGTTGCGCCAAGGATGGCAACCAGGGAATAAATAACCATAAAAGGTTTGATCACTTTTTCAGAGAACAGGAACTCGATGCAGCGGGCACCGTAAAGTCCCCATCCGACTGCTGTGGAAAAAGCGAAGCAGCACATGGCAACTGCTGTAAAAATGGATACCCAGCTTCCATATGTAGAAGTAAATCCAAGGATCGTAAGCTCTGCGCCAGCTGCTTTTCCATAATCAACAGCAACGCCGCTGCAAAGGATAACCAGTGCAGTCAGTGTACAGATCACGATGGTATCTGTAAAGACTTCGAAAATACCGAACATACCCTGTTTTACAGGCTTTTTGGTATCTGCACACGCATGGGCAATGGATCCGGTACCAAGACCAGCCTCGTTAGAGAAGATACCACGGGAAACACCTTTTTTTAAACTTGTGAACATACTTAAAACAATGCCGCCTGTTACAGCTCTGGGCTGAAATGCCCCTCTGAAAATAGAAACGAATACAGCTGGTACATTCTGAATGTTCAGAAGGATAACTCCCAGTCCGAGAAGAATGTAAAGCAGAGCCATAAATGGGACCAGCTTTTCGGTGACATGGCCAATTCGTTTGATTCCGCCAAGAAGGATCATGGCGATCAGAATGGCAATTATGATTCCGATGATTAGGTTGGAAGTAGAAACGGCGCTTTCGCTGATCACGTTATAATTCAGCAATGCAGAATTGATGGCAGTGGTGATAGTATTGACCTGTGTAGCGTTACCGGTACCAAATACAGTGAGCACGCCGAATGCTGCGAACAGATAAGCCAGCCAGTGCCATTTTTTGCTAAGACCGTTCTTGATGTAATACATGGGACCGCCTACCAGTTCACCGTTGGCATTGATCTCGCGGTAGTGTACCGCCAGAGTAACCTCAGCATATTTGGTACACATGCCAAACAGTGCAGAAACCCACATCCAGAATATGGCTCCGGGACCGCCGATCGCGATAGCGCCTGCTACACCGGCAATGTTGCCAGTACCAACCGTGGCTGCAAGTGCTGTACACACTGCCTGGAAAGGCGTGATAGCACCGTCAGATGCGTCGCGTTTGCGGAAAATACGTCCAAGGGTTGTTTTGATTGCGTAGGGGAATTTGCGGATCTGAAGAAAATTGGTGCGGATACTAAGATAAAGACCAACTCCGAAAATACAGACCATTGCAGGAACGCCCCAGATAAAATTATTTACAGCGGTGTTGATGGTTTCGATTATTTGCAGCATAAAATACCTCTCTGGAAGTTTTTTTTGATGTATGCGAACGGAACTTCTTCCATGTCACACACATTATTAAACTGGTGCAGCCAGAGCCTGTTTGAAAAATCATTCTTGCAATCTGCACGCCCGCTTTGTGGGAAATTTTGCCCGAATTCAGTTGCTGTAGCCTGCTACGGCGCCCTTATCCGGGCAAAAACTCCCACAAATTGTGACGCACATCTTGCAAAAAGCCTTTTTTAGATATGCTCTGGAGCTTCATTTATGTGAAGATATGACAACTACTGCACCATATTTAGCGGATAAAATTTGTCTTGATCTTATCTTCCGCCTGAGGAACTGCAATACCTGCCGCTTTCCCTGCTTCCAGGGATTTCAGAAGCCATGCCATATTGTTTCCAAGTGAGCGCATGATCTGAAGTCCTTCTTCATCCTGCGCAACTTCTGCAGGAGTATTTCCGTGAACCATGTTCCAGTAGTTAGCAGATACAACAGGCATTTCATGATAGCTGAAATATTTCTGAAGAACGTCTAAAGTAGCTGTGGTGCCGGCTCTTCTTGCAGAAGCAACTGCTGCAGCTGGTTTGTGGAGCATGTCTTTGCCTGCCATGGAGCAAAGCTTATCCATAAATTCAATGATCTGTCCGGATGGGGAAGCCCAGTATACCGGAGAACCAACTATAAGCGCATCTGCTTCTTTTAATTTCGCCGCGGCGGCTTTTACATTATCTGTATCCGGATTTCCAGCTTGGAAAATCTCAGTATCAATTCCATTATGATTCAGTGTTTTTGCCACTTCACTAAGTGCGGTGAACGTACAGCCTTCCTTGCGCGGGCTGCCATTTAAGAGTAAAACCTTCATGTTTTTCATCCTTTCTGAAGTAAGTTATATCAGACTGCGATAGCCGCAATCTGCATGCATCATCTCTCTAAAGCGGTAATGTATCTTCTTATTATACGATAGAAATAGTTGGATTTCAAGAGAATGGTTTTATTTTAAAAACACAATATGTTCACAATTTAAGATTATAATAAAAAATATTTGAACTATTCAGCAAATATTATTCCGCAAGGTATTTTATGTGAATCTGACTCACATAAAAATCGAAATCTTCGGCGCCCCACTTTGCGGTATATTTTGCCTGAATTGGTGAATGGTTATAAACATTTAT
This sequence comes from Ruminococcus sp. AM42-11, assembly GCF_003480145.1. Classification (NCBI taxonomy): domain Bacteria; kingdom Bacillati; phylum Bacillota; class Clostridia; order Eubacteriales; family Oscillospiraceae; genus Ruminococcus; species Ruminococcus sp. AM42-11. The sequence goes on from NZ_QUIO01000012.1 coordinate 65,723, forward strand.
TATGCGACAGAAAGGAAGTAGTAAGTGCTTCAGATCAAAGACATACACAAAGAATACAGAACAGGAAATTTGGTACAGCGTGCCCTGGACGGAGTGAGCCTTAGTCTTCGGGACAATGAATTTGTGGCAATTCTTGGTCCCAGCGGTTCGGGAAAAACCACTCTTCTGAATATTATTGGTGGTCTTGACCGGTACGATAGAGGCGATCTGATCATCAATGGGATTCTACGAAAAAATATAAAGACAGGGACTGGGACTCTTATCGAAATCATACCATAGGATTTGTGTTTCAGAGTTATAATCTGATCCCACACCAGACAGTTCTTGCAAACGTGGAGCTTGCCCTTACCATTTCCGGTGTATCAAAAAGTGAGCGGAGACGCCGTGCAAAAGAAGCTCTGGAAAAAGTAGGCCTTGGTGCCCAGATCCACAAAAAGCCAAGTCAGATGTCAGGCGGTCAGATGCAGCGAGTGGCAATTGCCAGAGCACTTGTAAATGACCCGGAAATTCTTTTGGCGGATGAGCCAACAGGAGCCCTGGATTCAGATACCAGTGTACAGGTTATGGATCTTTTGCAAGAGGTCGCAAAGGAACGATTGGTAGTAATGGTCACCCATAATCCGGAGCTTGCTCAGCTTTATGCCACCAGAATCGTGACGGTAAAAGATGGGCGGATCCTTTCTGATACAGATCCGTTTGTGATAGACAGCGAGAGCATGGCACCTCCTGTTCACAAGAATATGGGAAAATCCTCCATGTCCTTTTTTACTGCACTTTCCCTTAGCTTTCAGAATCTGAAGACTAAGAAAGCCCGGACCTTACTTACTTCTTTTGCAGGCTCCATCGGTATTATCGGAATTGCGCTGATCCTTTCCATATCAAATGGTGTAGACAAATACATTACAAATATGGAAGAAGAAACACTTTCAGAATATCCGTTGCAGATACAAAGCACAGGAGTGGATCTTACCTCTATGATGATGGGAGCAGCCACAGCGCAGAGTGGGAAAAAGGATGGGGAAGTAGGAGTTGCCCAGATGGTGACTAATATGTTCTCCAAAATGAATTCCAATGATCTGGAGTCTCTGAAGGTTTACCTGGACAGTAATGAAAGCAGCATTTCCCAGTATGCAAATTCGGTGGAGTATACGTATTCTGTTTCTCCCCAGATTTTTCTGGAAAATGGAAAAAATATCCGACAGGTAAATCCGGACAAATCTTTTTCGGCTATGGGTTTGGGCTCTGGTTCCTCCAACAGCATTATGTCTTCTACCATGAGCACTGATGTTTTTCATGAAATGCCGGAAGATGCTGATCTTTATAAGGATCAATATGACGTGAAAGCGGGAAGATGGCCTGAAAATTATAAAGAATGTGTACTGGTGCTTACTTCACAGGGCGATATCAGTGATTTTCTCCAGTACACTCTTGGGCTTCGGGACGGTAAGGAACTGGATGATATGGTTCAGAAATTTATGGCAGAAGAGGCAGTGGAAACGCCAGAAAACGAGGGCCCATACACCTATGATGAAATCCTGGGGAAGAAATTTAAGCTGGTAAACAGTACCGATTATTATGAATATGATGAAGAATATAAGGTCTGGAAGGATAAATCAGACAACAGCTCTTATATGAAAAAACTGGTGAAAAACGGAGAAGATCTGACAATTGTGGGAATTGTCCAGCCTGTGGAAGGTGCCACTGCTTCCATGCTCACTGCAGGAATCTGTTATACCCCGGAGCTTACCAAACATGTGATCGAGAAGGCTGCTTCCAGTGAAATTGTGAAGCAGCAGCTGGCGGATGAAAAGATAAATGTTTTTACCGGAGAGGAATTTGGAAAAGAAGACAATGAGAACAGTAAGTTTGACATGGAATCCCTTTTTTCCATTAACGCGGATGCCCTGCAGGAGGCCTTTCAGGTAGATCTCAGTGGATTTAATATGGACCTGTCCAGTCTTTCGGGGCTGTCCTCCGGATTGATGTGGAAATGCCGGATATGCCTGACATGTCAGCTCTGGCTGGAAATATAAATCTGGATGAGAGCAGTATGCCGGATCTTTCCAAGCTTATCAAGCTGGATGACCTTGATCTGGATCTTTCCCATATGATTGATCCGGAAGAAATTCTGAAAAATCTTCCGGCAGACCAGGTTCCGGATATGAGTCAGGCGCTGAAGTCAGTGAAGTTTGATTTTACAGAAGAGAAGGTAACTGCTTTGCTGAAAGAGGTTCTTACTGGTTATCAGGAAAGCATTAAAGATAAACCGGAAGCAGATATGGATAAAATGCAGGCAGCATTGAAGCAGTATTTGACATCAAAAGAGATGAACGAACGTCTGTGCAAGGATCTGCAGGAGCTGGTGAAAAATAACGTGAACGTGGATATGTCTTCGGAAAAACTGATCGCAGTGGCTGTGGGGCTGATGAACCAGTATCAGGAGTATGCCAAGGCAAATGGTATCACCCAGACAGATGTGGCCAGCATTCTTGCCTTTTTAAGTCAGGGGGAAATCCAGCAGCAGATCAAAGAGGAAGCAGAGAATCTGGTTAAAAACAGCGTGACAGTGAATATTACCACAAAACAGATACGGGATCTTCTTATGCAGGACGTTGTAGCTGCTTATCCGGAGTATGCCAGGAATAATTCCCTTCCGGACCCGGCTAATCTGGGAACCTATTTTCTGGAATATATGCAGACAGAGGATGGGCAGAATCGTCTCATGAATGGACTTATGACTCTTGTGGATACCAGCGAGGTGCAGACGAAGTTTTCCCAGGCAATGGAAACTTACATGAAAGCCATGATGACTTCTTTCACAGATGCGATCGCAAAGGGGATTGAGTCAAAATTTACAGAGATAATGGAACAGGTGGAAAAACAGCTTACAAAGGGAATCCAGACTGCTATGGAGCAGATGATGGGAAATATCAGCTCCGGTATGCAGGAGGCAATGCAGTCTGTGATGACCAGTGTATCATCGAGTCTTACTTCTGCCATGAGCCAGGCTATGAGCGGACTTGGCGGATTGGGAAGCGGCATGGGAAATATGGAAGATGCGCTTTCCATTAATCCGGAGGCTTTTGCAAAAGCAATTCAGATGAACATGAATGAGGACGACCTCTCAGAGCTCATGATGTCCCTGCTGTCATCTGAAAATTCTTCTTATGACGGAAATCTGAAAAAGCTTGGATATGCAGATCTAAATGTTCCTGGCGGAATTAATATCTATCCAAAGGATTTTGAAAGTAAATCAGAAATTGTAGGTATTCTGGATCAGTATAACGCGGATATGGAAGCGGCAGGAGAGGATGAGAAGGTGATCACTTATACGGATCTTGTGGGAACGCTGATGTCGTCAGTTACGAATATTGTAAATATTATCAGTTATGTTCTGGTGGCTTTTGTAGCGATTTCCCTTGTGGTTTCTTCCATTATGATCGGTGTTATCACGTATATCAGTGTTCTGGAGAGGAAAAAAGAAATTGGTATTCTAAGAGCGATTGGTGCTTCCAGGCACAACGTGTCACAGGTGTTCAATGCGGAGACGTTTATTATCGGATTTTGCGCAGGTGCTATGGGGATTGGAATTACATTGCTTCTTCTCATTCCTGCGAACAGCATTATCCGGTCACTGGCTGACGGAGTGAATGTGAAGGCGGCTCTTCCTCCTGTGGCAGCAGTAGTTCTGATTGGACTGAGCGTGGTTCTGACTCTTCTTGGCGGACTGATCCCATCAAGAAAAGCTGCTAAAAGTGATCCGGTGACAGCGCTTCGAACTGATTAAAATAACAGAATTTGATGACTGATTTTGACCATCATTATAAAATACAGAAAAATGCAGGGTTCAGGTTGGGGCACAGCCTGATATCTGCATTTTTTTTGTGATTTATGGATATTACTATTCGTACAGCCAATAGTAAATAACCGCCATATTGATCTGTCTGATCTGTCATATACTGCGCCAATGTGGCAGATACTTAATTTTCACTGTACTGGAGCGCGTCTGAAAAATCATTCCCGCAATCTGTACGCCCCACTTTGCGGTATGTTTCGCCCGAATTCGGTTGCCGTAGCCTGCTACGACGCCCTCATCCGGACAAAATCTCCCACAAATTGTGACGTACATCTTGCAGAAAGCTTTTTTGAACATGCTCTGGCACATCGTTGCATATAAAAAATCAAAAACAGTCAAAATAATTCATATTTGTGCAATTGTAATAAATCATAAGTGAAAATCTTGTGAAAAAGATTGATTGACTTTGACTGTATATGAAAGTATAATAAGCACAACAAATCAAAAACAAGCAAAAATAAGCAGGAGGCAGAAATGATTTACACTGTGACTTTTAATCCGTCACTGGATTACATCGTGTCGGTAGAGAACTTCCAGCTTGGTCTTACCAATCGAACCAGTTCGGAGATGCTTTTGCCGGGAGGCAAGGGAATTAATGTTTCTACAGTTCTTATGAATCTGGGAATTGAGAGTACAGCCCTTGGATTTACAGCCGGATTTACCGGAGATGAGATTATCAGACGTCTTGAGGAGATGGGTGTGAGGAATGGTTTCATCCAGGTAGGGGAAGGCTTTTCCAGAATCAATCTGAAGCTGAAGAGTATAGACGGTACAGAAATCAATGGACAGGGACCGAAGATCGGAACTGATAAGGTGGATCTGCTGATGAAGCAGTTAGGAGAGCTTGGACAAGGCGATGTACTTTTCCTTTCCGGAAGCATTCCATCATCCATGCCGGATGATGCCTACCAGAAGATCATGGCTATGCTGGACGGCAGAGGCGTAAGAATCGCAGTGGACGCGACGAGAGATCTTCTGATGAAGGTTCTCCCCTATCATCCATTTCTTATTAAGCCAAATAACCATGAACTTGGTGAGATCTTCGGCGTAGAACTGAAAGACCGCCAGTCCGTGATCCCATATGGTAAGAAACTCCAGGAGATGGGAGCTGTGAATGTACTGATTTCCATGGCAGGAGAGGGCGCGGTCCTTATTGCTGAGAATGGAGACGTTTATGAGGAGCCTGCACCGAAAGGCAAGCTGATCAATGGTGTTGGAGCCGGAGACTCCATGGTTGCCGGATTTATGGCAGGATATATGGAGAAGCAGGATTATGAATATGCGTTCCACATGGGAATCGCAGCTGGAAGTGCCAGTGCGTTTTCTGAGAATCTTGCTACCAGAGAAGAGATTGAAGCTGTATATCAGCAGATCACAGGAAAGGATCAGGAGGTAAGGAAGAAATGAGGATCACAGATTTACTGGACGTAAGAAGTATTTCGTTAAATGCTGCCCCAGCAGATAAGTCTCAGACTCTGGATGCAGCGGTTTCCCTTATGACCAGAAGTGGCAAGATTAATGATGAGGAAGCGTACCGTAAGCAGGTCTATGCCAGAGAGGAAGAAAGTACTACAGGAATCGGGGAGGGAATCGCCATTCCTCATGGTAAATGTGATGCAGTAGAGAAACCAGGACTTGCCGCTATGGTGATCCCGGGAGGGGTTGACTTTGACTCTCTTGACGGAGAGCCGGTTACCTTGCTGTTTCTTATTGCTGCGCCAAATACAGAGGATAATGTTCATCTGGATGTGCTCAGCAAGCTTTCCATGATGCTGATGGATGAGGACTTTACCAAGAGCCTTCGTGCAGCGAAGACACCAGAGGAATTTCTTGCGATCATTGATCAGGCAGATGAGGAGAAGAAGAGCGTAGATGAGCGTCTGGCCGATATGGGAGAGGCTGAAGCGGATCAGTTTAAGATTCTGGCTGTTACTTCCTGTCCTACAGGAATTGCCCACACCTACATGGCAGCAGAAGGAATTGAGAAGGCTGCCAAGGCGAAGAACTGTTTTGTGAAAATTGAGACAAGAGGCTCTGGCGGAGCCAAGAATGTGCTTACAGAGCAGGAGATTCAGGATGCAGACTGCATTATCGTTGCGGCCGATGCCCAGGTTCCCATGGATCGTTTCGATGGAAAGAAAGTGATTCAGCGTCAGGTTTCTGATGGAATCAATAAGGCTGATGAGCTTGTAGAGCTTGCCATGTCTGGAAACGTACCGGTTTATCACAGCGGAAATGCATCAGCCTCATCACAGAGTCAGAATAAGGCCGGCGGCAGTGTGGGACACAAGATTTACACCCAGCTGATGAATGGTGTTTCCCATATGCTTCCGTTTGTAGTTGGCGGTGGTATTCTGATCGCCATTGCCTTTTTGATCGATGGTCTTATGGTAGATATGAATGCCCTGGATGTAGCCGAGCGCTCTAATTTTGGGTCTATTACTCCGGCGGCAGCTATGTTCAAACAAATCGGTGATGTGGCATTTGGTTTTATGCTTCCGGTTCTGGCGGGATTTATTGCCATGGCAATCGGTGACAGACCGGCACTTGCACTTGGCTTTGTGGGTGGAATGATGGCACACAGCGGAACTTCAGGTTTTCTTGGTGCTCTGGTAGCTGGTTTTGCAGCAGGATATATTATTCTGGGACTTCGTAAGGTATGTGAGAAGCTTCCGGAAGCCCTTGAGAAGATTGCGCCGGTTCTGATTTATCCGGTTGTTGGTATTCTGATCATGGGACTTCTGATGCTGTTTGTTGTAGAGCCCATCATGGGGGGTATCAATACAGCACTGAATAACGGACTTACCTCCATGGGAAGCTCCAGTAAGATCATTCTTGGACTGATCCTTGGCGGAATGATGGCAATCGATATGGGTGGCCCGTTTAACAAGGCAGCATATGTATTTGGTACTGCAGCGATTGCAGCTGGTAACTATGATATTATGGCAGCCGTTATGGTTGGTGGTATGGTTCCGCCATGCGCCATCGCACTTGCTACACTTCTTTTTAAAGACAGATTTACGAAAGAAGAAAGGGAGTCTGGTCCTACCAACTTTATTATGGGACTTGCCTTTATCACAGAGGGAGCCATTCCTTTTGCAGCAGCCGACCCGCTTCATGTGCTTCCGGCATGTATTGTGGGATCTGGTCTTGCAGGTGCAATGTCCATGGCATTTGGCTGTACCCTGATGGCACCTCACGGTGGAATCTTCGTAGTTCCGGTTATGGGAAATGCAGTGCAGTATGTGAGTGCACTGGTAGTGGGAACTGTTGTTTCCGCAGTGCTCCTGGGAGTTCTGAAAAAGAAAAATGCCTGACAATGGATGTTCAAACAGGCTCTAATATTGGCTGCGGAATGAATGGTAACTCATGTCTGGAAAAGATATGCAGGTATAATCGTGTTATTGTGAAGGTCATGAACAGTAACATAATCGTGAATAGTGATTGACACAGAATGTGAAATCAGATATAAAGAAATCAAATAATAAGAAAATCAATAGAGACCAAAGATAAAAAGAAAAATGGAGGAATGAATCATGAGAGAATTTAAATATGTTGTAACAGACCCGGAAGGAATCCACGCACGTCCAGCAGGAGAGCTTGTAAAAGCAGTAAAGGCTTTTTCTTCTGATATCAAGATCGCAAAGGGCGGCAAGGCTATGAATTGTAAGGCAATCTTCGGAATTATGGGACTTGCAGTGAAGAAAGGTGACGAGGTTACTCTTACATTTGAAGGTGCAGATGAAGACGCTGCATATGAGGCAGTGAGCAAATTCATGCAGGAAACTCTGTAAGACAGGAAGGGGACATACCTGCGGGTATGTCCCTGTTTGTTTGTAAACAGCTTGTCAAAGTGATATTTGCGTGAGACTTTGGTGAGTATCACGAGAACGGGATAGGATGGCAGGAGCGTTTGGTCTCCTGTCAGCAGATCAAATAAGTGGGAGAGAAAAATGCAGATATATAATGGAAAAAGTGTTTTCGGTGGTATTGCCATCGGTAAGATCAGCGTATATCAGAAAAAAGAGCAGCAGGTTAAGCGTGTGAAGATTGATGATCCGGAACAGGAGATGGCGCGCTATGAGAAAGCTAAAGCAGAAGGGATTAAACAGCTTCAGGGACTTTACGATAAGGCCTTGAGAGAAGTCGGGGAAGCCAATGCAGCAATCTTCGAAGTTCATCAGATGATGATGGAGGACGATGGATATAATGAATCTGTAGAGAATATCATTCGCAGCCAGGGCGTAAATGCAGAGTATGCAGTGGCAACTACAGGTGACAATTATGCGCAGATGTTTTCGGCAATGGACGACGATTATATGAGAGAGCGTGCAGCTGATGTTCGTGATATTTCTGAGCGGCTTCTCACCATTTTAAATGGAGAAGAGACAGGGGCTGTAGATGCAGACGAGCCGAAGATCATTGTGGCAGAGGATCTGGCGCCATCAGAGACTGTACAGCTGGATAAGGATAAAGTTCTCTCTTTTGTTACAGTGAAAGGCTCCTTGAATTCCCATACAGCGATTCTTGCAAGGACCATGGCGATTCCTGCACTTGTAAATACTTCCGTGTCTCTTGAGAGTGAGATGGATGGCAGACTTGGAATTGTAGACGGGGCAGACGGTACATTTTATGTAGATCCGGATGAGGAGACTCTGGCAGAGATGAAGAAGCGCCAGGAAGAAGATCTTTCCAGAAAGCAGCTTCTTTTGACCCTTAAAGGAAAAGAGAACGTTACACTTGACGGACAGAAAGTAATGCTGTACGCTAATATTGGCAACATCAAGGATCTGGCAACAGTTATTCAGAATGATGCTGGTGGAATCGGTCTTTTCAGAAGTGAGTTTATTTATCTGGAGAAGGAAGATTTCCCAACAGAGGAAGAACAGTTCCAGATTTACAGACAGGTTGCACAGACTATGGCAGGCAAGAGAGTGATCATCCGTACATTGGACATTGGTGCAGACAAGCAATGCGATTATTTCCACATGGAGCATGAAGAGAATCCGGCACTGGGATGCAGGGCAATCCGTATCTGTCTGACAAGACCGGAGATTTTCAAGACACAGCTTCGTGCTTTATTCCGTGCCAGTGCATTTGGCAAGATCGCAATTATGTATCCTATGATCACCAGCGTACAGGAAGTGCGTAAGATCAAGGGAATCGTAGAGGAAGTGAAAGCGGAGCTTACCGCTCAGGGCGTAGAGTTTGGCAATCCGGAACAGGGAATTATGATTGAGACTCCGGCAGCAGCAATCATCAGTGATGATCTTGCGAAAGAGGTTGATTTCTTCAGCATCGGAACCAACGATCTCAGCCAGTATACTATGGCAATCGATCGTCAGAATCCTCAGCTTGACCTGTTTTTTGATCCTCATCATCCGGCAGTGCTGCGCATGATTTCCCTGGTTATGGAGAATGCTCATAAGGCTGGTATCTGGGCTGGAATCTGTGGAGAACTTGGTGCTGACCAGTCACTTACAAAAGAGTTTCTGGCAATGGGAGTGGACGAGCTTTCTGTTTCACCGGGAAGTATTCTTCCACTGCGTAAGATCATTCTGGAAACCAATGTTACAGATTATAAGGCGGGAAAAGAATGTTAACACAGCAGCGACATGAGATCATTTTGGAGCTTCTGAGAGAGAAAGGAAGTATTACTGTCACAGAAGTGAAGGATCTTTTAGATACATCAGAGTCAACAGTGAGAAGAGATATCACTGCACTGGATAAGGAAGGCAAGCTGGAGAAAGTTTTCGGTGGTGCCGTGGAACTGAAGGAGCGGGTAACTGCATATGAATATTCAGTTGCCGAGAAAATGGGACTGAAGCTGGAGGAGAAGGACCGGATCGCAAAATATGCAGCAGGTCTTATCCAGGATGAGGATTTTGTCTATATTGATGCAGGTACTACTACTGGGGATATCCTGAAGTTTCTTAAGGTTACAAGGGCAGTATTTGTTACCAATGCAGTGGTACATGCCCAGACACTGGCAGGAAGAGGCTTTAAGGTTCTTCTTGTAGGTGGAGAGCTGAAGAGCACTACAGAAGCAGTAATTGGTAATCAGGCTATGAATACGATTCGTGGTTATCATTTTACCAAAGGCTTTTTTGGAACCAATGGACTTACCAGAAAGAGTGGCTGTACTACCCCGGATGCCAATGAAGCGGCAGTTAAAGCAGCTGCCATGGAGCAGTGCAGGGAGTGCTATGTGCTCTGCGATAGTTCCAAGTTTGACAATATCAGTTCTGTGACCTTTGCAGATTTTTACAGATCTACGATAATTACAGACAGGATTCCGTCTGGCTATGAAGATTGTGCTAATATTATAGAAGTACAGAAGGAACAGTAACTGTCTTGTTACTGTTCACTGGTAACGTTCCGCGAGGTGTTTTTTGTGAACAAAGTTCACAGAAAACCCGAGAATTAAGTTTGCGCAGCAAACGCTACTTCTTGTGCTTGTCACAAGAAGGTTCGTCTTTCTGTGCATCGCGAAGCGTGTTACTGTGAACGGAGTGAACAGTAACACTGTCTTTGGAATTGCAGGAATGATTTTTTTAATATACTCTGGATAAAGTGTTCCTTTCATAGTATAATAGTCCACAGGATTTCTGACAGATAAAGGTTGGGAGTTCTGTGGATTTTTATGGAATAGAAAATATGTTGGAATCCCCTGTTATGTACTAGCAGAATACATGAGGTAGAGCTATGATAAAACTGATCGCATCAGATCTGGATGGTACACTTCTGAAAGAAGGCACCATGGATATTAATCCGGAAATTTATGACATTATCCGAAAGCTGAAGGCTAAGGGAATTGTATTTGCGGCTGTCAGTGGCAGAGAATATGACAGTATTGAAAGAGTGTTTGCACCTGTGAAAGATGATATTTATTTTATTGCAGGAAACGGTGGAATCATTTCCTATCAGAGAGAGATTATTGAGAAAATGGCAATTCCTGCAGATATACTCAAAGAGGTTGTGGAGTATGTGAGAGCCCAGGAGGGAGCTTCTTTCATGACAGCAGGCAGTGCCCAGGCATACGTGGAGCGGGCAGACCAGGCTTTTGTGAAGAAACTTCGGGAAGGGTACAAGCTTCATGTAAATGAAGTGGACGATGTACTGAATGCTCCAGAAACTATGACAAAAGTTGCCATGTACAATGAAGAAGTGGATGCAGCTGTAGGAGCAGAGGAAGCGAAGCGGCGTTTTGGAGATAAGATTCAGATCATGGCTTCCGGTGATTACTGGGTGGATTTCGTGGATGTGCATTCCGGAAAAGGAAATGCTCTTCAGAAACTTTGTAACCGTCTTGGAATTACGAAGAGAGAAGAGGTTGTTGCTTTCGGAGATAACTGCAATGATGTGAGCATGCTGCTGGAAGCTGGAAAGAGCTATGCAGTTACTACTGCCCGCGAGGAAGCCAAGCAGGCCGCCAGATACGTACTGGAGAAACCAGGTCCGGACAGCGTACTGAATGTGTTAAAGATGATTTTGGAGTTATAAGAGAAAAGAAGAATAAAGAAATGGGAGTACATTCAATTTTGTAATTCCATTGGAGAAATCTTTGATATTGTAGTGGAAGATATGATTCATCAATCAAAGGGATTACAGGTATAAAAAATCCGGGCTGTGTGGAGCAGTCCGGATTTTTGTGGGGCAAAATCAGGCAAGAATCCTTCCATCTGTGGAGATGGTGTACACCTGCCATGGAAGAAATTTTCCGCTGGCTTTCATGGCATTTATGGCTGCATTCTGGATTCCGCCGCAGCATGGAACTTCCATACGCACGATGGTAACACTCTTGATATTGTTCTGACGGATGATTTCGGTGAGCTTTTCGCTGTAATCTACAGAGTCCAGTTTCGGACAGCCGATAAGAGTAATCTTACCTTTGATAAAATCCTGATGGAAGTTAGCGTAAGCATAGGCTGTGCAGTCTGCAGCAATAAGAAGGTCAGCATCGTCAAAATATGGAGCATTGATAGGAACTAACTTAATCTGTACCGGCCACTGTTGAAGCTGGGAGTGTGCTTCCAGCTTTTTCTTATTTTCCAGAACTGCGGCTTCGTCGTAAGCAGCTGCCTCCTTTTCTACAAAAGAAATGGCATTTGTTGGACAGGCAGGGAGGCAGTCGCCCAGACCGTCGCAGTAATCTTCACGAAGCAGTTTTGCTTTACCATCTATAATTCCAATTGCACTTTCGTGGCAGGCGCGGGCACAGAGCCCGCAGCCGTTACATTTTTCTTCATCTATATGAATGATTTTTCTGATCATGAGAGTATCCTCCTTATCCCAACAACGTTTTCAAGTCTTCCTCTGGCGTAGTAATCGCAGCGATCCCAAAGTTTTCTACCAGATAATTCAGCACATTCTGTGATAAAAATGCCGGAAGGGTCGGGCCAAGACGGATGTTTTTGATTCCAAGGTGAAGCAAGGTAAGCAGAATGGAAACTGCTTTCTGCTCATACCAGGAGAGCACCATGGAAAGAGGAAGCTCATTTACCCCACATCCAAATGCTTCTGCAAGAGCGCCCGCAACCTTGATCGCGCCGTAAGCATCGTTGCACTGTCCCATATCCATCAGTCTTGGAAGCCCACCGATGGTTCCAAGGTCCAGATCGTTAAATCTGTATTTTCCACATGCAAGTGTAAGAATTACGGAATCAGAAGGAGACTGCTTTACAAAATCGGTATAGTAATTGCGTCCGCTTCTTGCGCCGTCGCAGCCTGCTACCAGGAAAAAGTGACGGATAGCACCTGCTTTTACAGCATCAATTACCTGATCTGCAACGCCAAGAATGGTTCCATGGGAGAAGCCGGTTGTAACGGAAGTTCCGCCGTTGATTCCGGTAAAATGCTGGTCTTCCTGATATCCGCCAAGCTCCAGGGCACGCTGGATAACTGGTGTGAAATCTTTTTCTTCATTAATGTGAACAGTTCCAGGGAAAGTGACAGTTCCTGTAGTAAATACCCGGTCCATGTAGCTTGGTTTCGGCGGCATCAGGCAGTTTGTGGTAAAAAGAACAGGAGCTGGGAGCTCTGCAAATTCTTTTTGCTGGTTCTGCCATGCAGTACCGAAGTTTCCTTTCAGGTGACTGTACTTTTTCAGTTCCGGATAAGCATGACAGGGAAGCATTTCACCGTGGGTGTAAATATTAATGCCTTTTCCTTCTGTTTGTTCCAGAAGAAGTTTCAGGTCATGCAGGTCGTGACCGGTAATGACGATGAATGGGCCTTTTTCCACAGTAAGAGGTACTGTAACAGGAGCTGGTGTGCCGTAAGTGGCAGTGTTAGCGCGGTCAAGAAGCTCCATGCAGGAAAGATTGTATTTACCTGTTTCCATTACAATAGGAAGAAGCAGGTCCATATCCCAGTCCTCGCCCAGTGCAAAAAGTGCTTTTGCGAAAAATTCGTTTACTTCTGTGTCAGTATATCCAAGTGTCATTGCATGGTAGGCATAAGCCGCCATTCCGCGGATTCCAAAGAGAATCAGAGATTTCAGGGAGCGGATGTCTTCCTGGGCGTTCCAGAGAAGCTTCATATCGTAGTCGTCGTTATGTCCGCAAGGGGAAGCGCAGCCGCCACAGTCTGGGCGAAGCCGGGCTTTTTCCTGGTGGATGCGGTCTGTGATTTCTGCGATGGCTTTGTCATCGAAGCTTACGTTGGTAAGGGTAGCAAACAGACCTTCCACCATCAGTTTCCATGTGGTTTCTGCAAGTGGTGTATTCTCATCTGCTGCATGGGAGAGTCCGATGAGAGCTCCGGTAAGTTCATCCTGAAGTCTGGCTGTATCAGCGGTTTTTCCACAGACTCCTTTGGCACCTGTACAGCCGGTACATCCGGCAGTTTGTTCACACTGAAAACAAAACATGTTCTGTTCCATAAATAGTTTCCTCCTGAATTTGATCATATTGTTCTATAAGGTATAAGCATTTCGTGAAAATAAGTTGATTGGTTTCTGATTGTTTTGTAATTGCAAAAGGAAAAGTAACAGGAAATTCTTTTCGCTTCGCATGAGAAAGTCAGAGATGGATAATTTATTTCTGCCACCGTCCTTGACTTTGTACGCATACTATAATATAATCCACCCAACAAGTATGTTGTTATAACAACAAAAGGAGAAAAATGAATTATGAATTTCTTTCCAGGACTTTTCTCTTTCAGGGAACAAGTCCAGAAGAAACAAAGCACATGCTTTCCTGTCTGAAAGCCACTCCGCAAAGCTTTGCCAAGGGCAGCACGATCTGGCAGGTGGGAGACCAGGTGAAGATGATGGGACTTGTGCTTAACGGCAGTGTTCATATTGAGAGCATTGACATGATGGGAAACAAGAGTATTCTGAACCGGATTGCGCCAGGCCAGGTTTTCGGAGAGACATATGCCTGCATTCCAGGGGAAAAGCTGCTCATAGGGGTGACAGCTGCAGAGGACTGCCAGATCCTTTTTCTGGAGGTGGGAAAGATTTTTCGCACCTGTCCGGATACCTGCCCCTGTCACGAGAAACTGATTCATAACATGCTGATGGTTATGGCGAAGAAGAACCTGGAACTTTCCAGAAGAAGCCTTCATACGGCACCGAAATCCATCCGGGGGAGACTGCTTTCCTATTTTTCCCAGGAGATGGTGCAGCAGGGCAGCAGCCGGTTTATGATCCCCTTTAACCGGCAGGAACTGGCTGATTATCTTGGCGTAGACAGAAGTGCGCTTTCCAATGAGCTTGGAAAAATGCGAAAAGAGGGAATTATTGAAGTAAACAGAAACCAGATCCATTATCTGGAGTGTGTTTGAAAAAGGCTCTAAAGTAGGAGGGAGAAATTTAAAATGAATCTGACACCATATTTTAAGAGTATTATCGATCAGGATGTTGCATCCGTTGTTATCTGCAACCTGAAGCATGAAATTATCTACATGAATCCGAGGCCGTGGAGAGTTATCATAAATGGGGTGGTGAGGCACTGCTTGGAAAAAGTCTTATGAACTGTCACAATCCGAAGTCAAAGGAAATAATTGAAAAAGTGGTTGCCTGGTTTGAAGAAGATAAGGAGCACAACCGGATCCATACTTTTTATAATGAGAAACAGGCGAAGGACGTATATATGGTAGCCCTGCGTGATGAGGATGGAGCTTTGATCGGCTATTATGAGAAGCATGAGTATCGGGCACGGGATGAGGAACCGTATTACAATTTCTGAAGCTAAAAACATGTTGCTGTTTATGACCTGACCGGCAGCACGCTTCGTGATGCACAGAAATCATGCATTCGCATGATTTTGCACCGCAATTTTCGGGTTTTCTGTGAACAGGAACAAAAACATTAATTAAAAAATGAGTGGGAAAAGAAACTAGAGCGTGTTTGAAAAAGGCTTTCTGCAAGATGTGCGTCACAATTTGTGGGAGATTTTGCCCGGATGAGGGCGTCGTAGCGGGCTACGACAACCGAATTCGGGTGAAATATACCGCAAAGTGGGGCGTGCAGATTGCAGGAATGATTTTTCAAACAGGCTCTAAGACGAGCGAAAACGACAGAGGCTTGTTTTAGTTTCTTTTAAGGCATAAAAAAAGTATATGAGTTTATTCGTAATCAGATAAACTTCATATACTTTTTCTTGTAATCCTGTCAGCTGAATACTGCAAATAATGCCCCAAAAAGTCCTGCACTTGCAGCGCCCATAATAAGACCAGCCAGAATGACACCAAGCATTACAGCCAGAACACTGGACTTAAAGTCCATGTCCAGAAGGCTGGCAGCCAGGGTTCCGGTCCAGGCACCTGTGCCGGGAAGAGGAATTCCTACGAAGAGCAGAAGCGCTACGAATAATCCGCGGCCGGCCTTTGCCTGAAGGGCCTTTCCTCCTTTTTCGCCTTTCTCAAGACAGAAGGTAAAGAAGCGCCCGATCACCGGTTTATCCTTGCCCCACTCCAGAACCTTGCGGGCGAAGAAGTAGATGAACGGTACTGGAAGCATGTTTCCGATAATGGCAATAATGTACGCCGGAACCAGCGGAATTCCGAAACCTACAGCATACGGAATCGCGCCTCGCAGCTCGATCAGCGGTACCATAGAAATAAGAAAAACGATTAGATAACTTTTCATGTTTAAAATCTCCTCTAATTTCATTCCAATAACATCTGGGTTATTATACACGAAAAAAATAGAATTGAACAGAGCAAAAAAAGAAATTACTATATTAATACAGGAAAAAGAAAGCATTTATGCTAAATCATAGAAAAAGAAAGATTTTATGCCAAACCTATTGACAGAAGTTATTTAAATGCTATAATAAAAACAAACATATGAATAATTGTTCATATGAAAAAAGAAAACATTTTCAAAAGGAGACCACTACCATGAAAAAAACTTACAAGATCGATGTTGACTGCGCAAACTGTGCAAACAAGATGGAGGAAGCTGCTAAGAACACTGCTGGTGTTAAGGATGCGACTGTAAATTTCATGACTCTGAAAATGATCGTTGAGTTTGAAGATGGACAGGAGCCGAAGGCTGTTATGCAGGAAGTCCTGAAGAACTGTAAGAAAGTAGAAGACGACTGCGAGATCTTCTTATGAAAACAATGAGGAAAAGCAGTTACTAGAGCGTGTTTGAAAAATCATTCCCGCAATCTGCACGCCCCACTTTGCAGTATATTTTGCCCGAGTTCGGTTGCCGTAGCCCGCTACGGCGCCCTCATCCGGGCGAAATCTCCCACAAATTGTGACGCACATCTTGCAGAAAGCTTTTTTCAAACACGTTCTAGGCACAGAATGAACGGTAAGACAATGACCGGACAGGATGTACTCTGTTCAGTCACGCAAATGAATTAAGCGAATATGTCGCGTGCCAGCGACATCATTATAATGGAGGCCGTGCCCTCAGGGCATGTGAAAGAATATGAACAAGAAGCAGAAAAAAGTATTGACCAGAATTATTATTGCTTTTGTCCTTTTGGTTTTGCTGCGCTTTCTTCCGGTAGATGGCTTTCTTCGAATGGCACTTTACATGATCCCATATCTGGTAATCGGTTATGATATTCTGAAAAAAGCGTTTAAGGGAATTAGGAACCGTCAGGTATTTGATGAAAACTTTCTGATGGCAGTTGCCACAATTGGTGCCATTGCTCTCGGCGATTATCAGGAAGGCACTGCGGTTATGCTGTTTTACCAGATCGGAGAACTTTTCCAGAGTTATGCCGTTGGAAAGAGCAGAAGAAATATCAGCGAGCTGATGGATATCCGTCCGGATTATGCAAATATCGAGCAGGACGGCAAGCTGGAAAAGGTAGACCCGGACGAGGTAGAGGTTGGAACTATCATTGTGGTTCAGCCGGGAGAGAAGATTCCGATTGACGGAACGATTGAAGACGGAAATTCCACATTAAATACAAGCGCACTGACAGGAGAAAGCCTTCCGCGAGATGCGAAAGTGGGAGATGAGGTCATCAGCGGCTGTATCAACATGACAGGTGTATTGAAAATCCGCACCACAAAGGAATTCGGTGAATCTACGGTTTCCAAGATCCTGGATCTTGTTGAGAACTCCAGCTCCAAGAAATCCAGATCTGAAAACTTTATTTCAAAATTTGCGAAATATTATACCCCGGCAGTTTGCTACAGTGCTCTGGCACTTGCAGTCATTCCGCCTCTTTGCAGAATGCTGTTTATGGGACTTTCTCCGGAATGGGGAGACTGGATCTACCGTGCCCTGACGTTCCTTGTAATCAGCTGTCCATGTGCACTGGTGATCAGTATTCCCCTCAGTTTCTTTGCTGGAATCGGTGGTGCCAGCAATCAGGGCGTTCTGGTAAAAGGCTCCAACTATCTGGAGACACTTTCCCAGACGAAGATTGTTGTTTTTGATAAAACAGGTACTATGACAAAGGGCGTATTCGAGGTCAGCGGAATCCACCATAATGAGATGGAGGATGCAAAGCTTCTGGAATATGCAGCATATGCAGAGTGCTCTTCCTCACACCCCATCAGCAAGAGCCTTCAGAAAGCATATGGCAAGCCAATTGACCGCAGCCGTGTCACAGACATTGAGGAAATCGGTGGAAACGGTGTTATTGCAAAGGTGGACGGTGTGTCTGTAGCTGCCGGCAACGCGAAGCTGATGAACCGTCTTGGTATTGCGTACAAAGAGTGCCATCATGTAGGAACGGTTGTCCATATGGCTGTGGATGGAAAATATGCAGGTCATATCCTGATTTCTGACATTATCAAACCTCATGCCAAAGAGGCAATTGAGAACCTGAAAAAAGCAGGCATTACAAGAACGGTTATGCTCACCGGTGACGGAAAAAAAGTGGCAGAGTCTGTAGCAGCTGACCTTGGAATCGGAGAGGTTCACAGCGAGCTTCTTCCTGCAGATAAGGTTTCCAAGGTGGAAGAGCTTCTTTCAGACAAGTCTGAAAAAGAGAAGCTTGCCTTCGTTGGAGACGGAATCAATGATGCACCGGTTCTTTCAAGAGCGGATATTGGTATTGCAATGGGTGCTCTTGGTTCTGATGCTGCAATCGAGGCGGCTGACGTTGTCCTGATGGACGATGACCCGTTGAAGATTGGGAAAGCCATTCGCATTGCCAAGAAGTGTATGCGAATTGTATATGAAAATATTTATTTTGCAATTGGCGTGAAACTGATCTGCCTGGTACTTGGTGCCCTCGGCATTGCAAACATGTGGATAGCCATTTTTGCAGATGTAGGAGTTATGGTACTGGCAGTGCTCAATGCAATCCGTACTTTGTTTGTGAAAAATCTTTGATGATGATATCGAGGTATTCAGAATGAAAAAAGACATAGATAAAGAAGTGGAAATCTGTGATTGCTGTGAGGTTCATGAAAATCTTCTGCAAATTGTAAACGAGACCATCCCGGAGGAAAACGAGCTGTATGATCTGGCAGAGCTGTTCAAGGTGTTTGGAGATTCTACCAGGATCCGGATCCTGTTTGTACTTTTTGAAGCAGAGGTGTGCGTGTGCGACCTGGCAAAGGCATTGAACATGACTCAGTCAGCTATTTCCCACCAGCTTCGTATCCTGAAACAGAGTAAACTGGTAAAAAGCCGCAGGGATGGAAAATCTATATTCTATTCTCTGGCAGATGAGCATGTTCGGACGATCATTGACCAGGGAAGAGAGCATATAGAGGAAGATTAGAGGTTGACTTCTTAACGGCAATTTGGTATATTAACTACACATATGGATTCTGTGAGGGAGTAGTTTGCGTGAAAACGTGGTTTGTCAACAGTCGCGGCTTTGATCAGATCTGATTCAGGCCTGGCAAATCTTAAAGAATGAGACTCATGTATGCATGTTATGGCATACATGAGTCTTTTTACATTTTGGGCAGATGTAATTCCAAAGAAGCAGGCTTATGAAGTAAATGCTGTTTTGTAACACACATTTTGCAGAAAGCCTTTTTCAAACACACTCTGGAGAATCTGTAAAGGTAAAAATATGCGGATAACAAAAGGAGAATATTATGCAAAATATTATTAATGGATTGCCGATTGCAGCTGTTATCCTGCTGCTGGCAGTGGGATTTGCCTTTCTGGTAAAAGGGGCTGATTTTTTTGTGGAGGGAAGTTCCAGCATTGCAAAGAAGTTAAAGGTTCCGCCCATCATCATTGGTCTTACGATTGTGGCTATGGGAACTTCACTGCCAGAAACAGCCGTGAGTGTGACTGCTTCTCTGGTACAGAATAATGAACTTGCGGTCAGCAATGTAGTAGGATCCAATATTTTTAATCTGATGTTTGTAATTGGTGTCTGTTCAATTCTGACGCCGATTATGGTCCAGAAAGCAACTGTGGTAAGAGATATTCCCTTGTCTTTAGGCTGTGCACTATTTCTGCTTGTACTGGGAGTTTCAGGACTGGGAGATAAGGCGGGAATGACGCTGGGTCATGCAGATGGAGTTATTTTCCTAATCGTGTTTGCCGGATACATTTTCACAATGGTACGAAGCGCAATGAAAGCGCGTGCTGCAGGACAGAAGGTTGAAATAGAAGGCGTTGAAGAATGTGACAATATGAAAGAGCTGTCATACGGCAAAAGTATTCTCTTTCTGATCGTGGGTGCAGCTGCAATTGCTTTTGGCGGTGACCTTACCGTTGATACAGCCAGCAGGATTGCAATAGAGCTTGGAATGAGCCAGACTCTGGTCGGGCTTACCATTGTGTCTATCGGAACTTCACTTCCGGAGCTTGTAACCTCTGTAGTTGCAGCAAGAAAAAATGAAGTTGATATGGCAGTTGGAAATGCAGTCGGATCCAATATTTTCAATATTCTGATGGTTCTTGGAATCTCATCTGCTATCAGTCCGGTAGCTTTGATCCGGGAAAACATAATCGATATAGTGCTTCTTATGGTATTTTCGGTTATGGTCTGGATCTTTGCAGGAACCAGGAAAAAAATTGAGCGCAAAGAGGGTATTATAATGGTAGTGGTATATCTGGTTTATTGCGCATATATTATTGCCCGCTAATAAAAGCAGAAAAAGCTTTCATCCATTCCGCAAAGGGAGAGATGAAAGCTTTTTTGATTGGAAAACAGGTGAAAATCAACGCTTGCATAGAAAAACACCTAGCGGAACAGTACCAGCTGAATAGCGGTAAATATGCTGAAAAATTAAAACATATTGCTGATAAAAATTTCCAGACCAATTGCAATAAGAATGACGCCGCCGAGAATATCCGCCTTGTTGGAAAGCCTGGTTCCGAAGCGTTTTCCAAGGGAAAGTCCGGTCATGCAGATAAAGAATGTGACTATGGCAATGATCAGGGAACAGACAAGAGCCATCAGCCAGTCATACTCTGAGATGGTGAATCCTACGGACAGGGCGTCAATGGAAGTTGCAACGCCCTGAATGAAAAGGGCCTTGGGACCAACTCCTGGAATTTCATCATCCTCATCGGTTCCCCGGATACCATTGATCAGCATAGAGCCACCAATATAGCCAAGAAGGATCAGCGCGATCCATGGAATAAATTTCTCAAATGTCCTGAAGTATTCTACAATGGTGTGGACACATAACCATCCGGTCATTGGCATGATGGCCTGGAAAGCACCGAATGTGCCTGCAATGCCGCACATTTTTTTCATGCGCATCTTAGGCTCGTGAAGGCCGTTTGCCAGGGACACAGAAAAAGCATCCATTGCAAGTCCGACTCCAAGCAGGGCGCTGTTCAGAAAAAACACAAAACTGTAGTTCATTTTTACGTTCCTCCGTAATGTATTTTATTACTGGTTTCCATTTTTTTATTTGCTGTGGAAACAGATCTCTCGGCGAAGCTTTTTACAGCATGAAAAAAGACCCGATATATAACCACAGGCTATATATGGGTCATCTGCATTCTTATAAAAGGACAGACTCCATGTATAGCATAACGTTATACATGAGTCTCGCAATTTAATGCAAGCCAGATCGAAACACTGCTCTGAAATCTGCTGTTCATTCAGTGAACAGCAATCTATACAAACAGATTCATACGGTCGGTATGTTGACTTGCCACGCGTCTGTGGACACGCTTGCTACTCCCTCACAGGGAAACCTTGTTTCGTAACTTTATCAGATAATGATAAAATTGTCAATAATTTTTCTCAATAATATTGACATCCTGATGATATTAGAATAAACTAACTCCTGTAACATTAATGATAAAATTTATCATTAGCAGACGAATTTTATCAAAAATGGTTGCTGCTTAGTTTTGAACAGCAACAAAAATCTTACATATGGGAAAAGAGGACAAGTACATATGACATTAAAAGACCTTCCCATCGGGAAAACTGCCACAGTTACAGTAGTAGGAGGAGAGGGTGCCCTGCGGCAGCATTTCCTGGATATGGGAATCATTCCCATGGCGGACGTGACCATGGTAAAATATGCACCTATGGGTGACCCTGTTGAAGTCAGGATACATAGCTATGAGCTGACCCTGCGTCTTGCAGATGCTGCCCAGATTCAGATTGATAATGTAAGGGATGAAAAAGAACAGAAACGAGGCAGCCGTGTCAGGGCGATTCCTCATCCAGGTCTGGGCGAGGGCGGTAAATATCATGAAAAAGCAGATGAACATCCCCTTCCGGATAGTGAGCTTCTTACCTTTGCGCTGGCAGGAAACCAGAACTGCGGTAAAACAACCCTGTTTAATCAGTTAACCGGCTCCAGTCAGCATGTAGGCAACTTTCCGGGAGTTACTGTAGACCGCAAGGATGGTATTATCCGTGGGAAAAAGAATACTCTGGTGACAGACCTGCCGGGAATTTATTCCATGTCCCCCTATACCAGCGAGGAAATCGTAACCAGAAGCTTTATTCTGGAACAGCATCCAAAAGGAATTATCAATATTGTGGATGCAACCAATATTGAAAGAAATCTATATCTTACCATGCAGCTGATGGAACTGGATGTTCCTATGGTCCTGGCATTGAATATGATGGACGAGGTAAGGCAGAATGGCGGTTCTGTACGTGTGAACCAGATGGAAGAGGCGCTTGGAATTCCTGTAGTACCTATTTCAGCAGCGAAAAATGAGGGAATCGATGAACTGGTAGCCCATGCGATCCATGTGGCAAAATATCAGGAAAAACCAAAGCGTCTGGATTTCTGCGATGCAAACGATGATGGCGGTGCTGTTCACAGATGTCTTCATGGAATTATGCATCTCATTGAGGATCATGCTCAGCAGGCAGATATCCCGGTACGTTTTGCAGCCAGTAAGCTTGCGGAAGGGGATGAACTGATCCTGGAAAAGCTTGGGCTGGATCAGAATGAAAAAGAAACCCTGGAGCATATTGTAAAGCAGATGGAGACGGAGCGTGGGCTTGACCGGTCCGCGGCGATTGCCCATATGCGCTTTGACTTTATTGAAAAAGTCTGCGCTGAGACCGTGATTAAGCCTCATGAAAGCAAGGAGCATCTGCGCAGTCAGAAGATGGATAAAATACTTACAGGCAAATATACAGCCATTCCATGCTTCGCAGGAATTATGGCTCTGGTTTTCTGGCTGACCTTTGGTGTGATCGGAAAGGGACTTTCAGATCTTCTGGATATGGGAATTACCTGGCTGACTGCAGTGGTGGATCAGGCCATGACTGCATGGAACGTAAATAATGTGCTTCATTCTCTTGTAATTGACGGTATTTTCAATGGAGTTGGAAGTGTGCTCAGCTTTCTGCCGATTATCGTCACCCTGTTTTTCTTCCTGTCACTTCTGGAAGACAGTGGATATATGGCCAGAGTTGCTTTTGTAATGGATAAGCTGCTTCGAAAGATTGGACTTTCCGGACGAAGTATTGTCCCAATGCTTGTAGGCTTTGGATGCACAGTTCCTGGCGTTATGGCAAGCAGAACCCTGCCCTCAGAGCGTGACCGTAAGATGACGATCCTCCTTACTCCTTTTATGAGCTGTTCGGCAAAGCTTCCTATTTATGCTTTCTTTACAGCTGCCTTTTTCCCGAAATACGGTGCACTGGTAATGATAGCACTTTATTTCGGCGGAATTATTATGGGAATCCTGATGGCACTGATTTTTGGAAAAACCATGTTTAAGGGAGAAGCGGTTCCCTTTGTAATGGAGCTTCCTAATTATCGTCTTCCAGGTGCAAAAAACGTTGGCCAGCTTCTTTGGGAAAAAGCAAAGGATTTTCTTCAGAGAGCCTTTACTGTTATTTTTGTGGCAACCATTGTGATCTGGTTTTTACAGACCTTTGATCTGCATCTGAATATTGTGACAGATTCCAAAGACAGTATTCTTGCAGTACTTGCCGGATTTATTGCACCGGTATTTGGGCCTCTTGGCTTTGGGGACTGGAGATTTTCCACAGCCCTTGTAACAGGTTTCATGGCAAAGGAGAGCGTGGTTTCCACATTGTCCATATTATTTGGAAGCACAGCGGCACTGGTGGAGGTGCTTTCTCCGCTGGCAGCAGTGTGCCTTCTTACCTTCTGCCTTTTATATACGCCTTGTGTAGCCGCAATCGCTTCTGTAAAACGTGAGCTTGGCGGAAAATGGGCAGCAGGAGTGGTGATCGGTCAGTGTGTGATCGCCTGGATTGCGGCATTTTTGGTAAAAATTGTTGGCGTTTTGATTGGTTTTTGAGAAAAATGACTATTTTTCATTTTTGTTAAAAATAATATTGACTATTGGTCATTTTGGGTTATACTATAGTACGAAAGAAATGAATTTAAGGAGATGACATCAATGGTCAAAGTAGGAAAATGGATAGCCAAGCATAAGGTCCTGGTGCTTTTGATCGGACTTTTGCTGGTAATCCCGTCTGTGATCGGAATCGCAGAGACGAGAGTCAATTATGATCTGTTAAGTTACCTGCCGGATACCCTTGAGACAGTAAAAGGTCAGGATATTCTGGTGGATGAGTTTGGTATGGGCGCCTTTTCCATGGTAATTGTGGAGAATATGGATATGAAGGATGTCCAGAAGCTGGAAGAGAAATTCAGTGAAGTAGAGCATGTAAAGGATGTTCTTTGGTATGATGATGTGGCGGATATCACTCTTCCGGTAGAGATGATTCCTGAGAAGTACAGAAAGGTATTTATAAATGGCGATGCAACCATGATGCTGGTTCTGTTTGATAATACCACATCTTCAGATACTTCCATGGAAGCTATCACAGAACTACGTAAGATTGCCAACGAGCAGTGCTTCCTCAGTGGCATGACAGGAGTTGTTACAGATATTAAGAACATTGCCATGCAGGAGCTGCCGATTTACGTTGTGATCGCAGCAGTACTCAGTCTGATCGTTCTGGAGCTGACAAGCGGATCCTTTGTTGTTCCGTTTTTGTTCCTGCTTAGTATTGGACTTGCTATCCTTTACAACCTGGGAAGTAATATTATTCTGGGCGAGACCTCTTATATTACACAGGCACTTACCGCGGTACTTCAGCTGGGTGTTACCATGGATTATTCCATTTTCCTTCTGAACAGCTATGAGGAAAATAAGAAGCGTTTTCCTGGAGAAAAGGACCGTGCCATGGGGCATGCCATTGCAAATACTTTTAAGTCTGTAGCTGGAAGCTCTGTTACCACAGTAGCCGGCTTCGTTGCACTTTGTGTTATGACCTTTGCTCTTGGACGTGACCTTGGTATTGTTATGGCAAAGGGCGTTATTATTGGTGTTATCTGCTGTGTAACCATTCTTCCGGCACTGGTTCTGTTTTTTGACAAGCCTATTGAGAAGACACAGCATAAGTTGCTTCTTGCCAGAATGGATAAACCGTCTGCATTTATTACGAAGCATTATAAGCTTTGGACTGTGATTTTCCTGGTGCTTCTGCTTCCGGCTATTTATGGAAACAATCATACAAAGATTTACTATAATATTGCAGAATCCCTTCCAGCCACTTTGGATTGCAACATTGCCAATGATGAGCTGGAGAAAACTTTTGCAGTAGGCAATATCCATATGATTATGATGGATAAGAATATGGACTCCAAGCAGAAACAGCAGATGTTAAATGATATTGATAAGGTTGAGGGTGTGAAGTGGAGTCTGGGTATGAATTCCCTGATCGGACCTACCGTTCCGGAGTCTATGATCCCGGATGATCTGAAGAAGATTTTCAAAGGAGATCAGTATGAGCTTGCATTTGTATGCTCTGAATATGGTTCTGCTACAGATGAGGTAAATGCCCAGCTTGCATCCATCAATGAGATCGTAAAGAAATATGATCCTACGGCGATGGTAATCGGTGAGGCACCGCTTATGAAGGATCTTCAGGATACCACAGATGCCGATCTGGTTCGTGTAAATGTAATTTCCATCGGCGCCATTTTCCTGATCATTATGATTATCTTTAAATCAATTTCCCTTCCGATCATTCTGGTTGCGGTTATTGAGTTTGCGATTTTTGTCAATATGGCCATTCCGTACTATCAGGAAATCAGCCTTCCGTTCGTTGCAAGTATTGTTATTGGTGCCATCCAGCTGGGTGCAACCGTTGACTATGCGATCCTGATGACTACCCGTTATCAGAGAGAGAGACAGCACGGTAAGAATAAGATGGAAGCCATCAGCATTGCCCATAAGACCAGCATGCCGTCTATTATCAGCAGTGGTCTCAGCTTCTTTGCGGCGACCTTCGGTGTTTCCTGCTATTCACAGGTTGAGATGATCGGTTCTATCTGTACACTGCTTGCCCGTGGTGCAATCATCAGTATGGTAGTTGTACTGTTTATTTTACCTGCCATGTTTATGATCTTTGATAAACTGATCTGTGTTACATCGATTGGCTTCCTTGGAGATAAAAAGGCGGCCAAAGCGAAATAAAACATAATCAGACGCCATGGGAGCTCTGATTACGCGCAGAACAGCCGGCTTTGGAAGAAATCCCGTTACGGTTCGTTACGTGATCAGCAACACGCTTCGCGATGCATAGAAATCCTGCTTCAGCAAAATGAGGCAGGATTTTTTTGTTGAATAAAAGAGAAGAAAACGTTATAATTGTGTTGCATTTTAGAGCCTGTTTGAAAAAACATTCCCGCAAATTGTGACGCACATTTTGCAGAATGCCTTTTTCAAACACGTTTTAGGAAATGGAGTGATTTGTACATGACATTAGAAGAAATCCTTGTCCAGGTGCAAATGGGAGGACTTTCTCCGGAAGCAGCAGGAAAGCTGATTCGACAGGATGGCTACAAGGAAATGGATTATGCCAAGCTGGATACGGGGAGAAAAGCCCGCACTGGTTTTGCAGAGGTGATTTACTGTAGCAATAAGGCAGATGCCCATTTGCTGAAAATATTTGAACGTTTATATATGGAAGAGGGAGAAGTACTTGGAACAAGGGCTTCCCAGGCACAGTATGAGCTGGTGAAGGAGAAGTTTCCAGAAGTTCAGTATGACCCTGTTTCCAGAATCCTGAAAATAGAGAAACCAGATAAGATTCATGAGGGAAAGGTGGCTGTCTGTACTGCAGGCACTGCAGATATTCCGGTGGCCGAGGAAGCAGCACAGACTGCAGAATATTTTGGAACTTACGTGGAACGAATTTATGATGTTGGTGTAAGTGGAATGCACAGGCTGTTTTCCAGGCTGGAGATCATTCAGGATGCTAATTGTGTTGTGGCTGTGGCTGGCATGGAGGGCGCTCTTGCCAGCGTTATGGGCGGTCTTGTGAGCAGACCGGTGATCGCGGTGCCTACGTCTGTGGGATATGGAGCGAATTTCCATGGATTATCAGCACTTTTGACCATGATCAATTCCTGTGCTAATGGAATTGCCACCGTGAATATTGACAATGGATATGGAGCCGGATATCTGGCAACGCAGATGAACCGGCTGGCGCTTGGTAAGTAAGAGACACAAATTGAAAAGCAATTTGATAAATTTGTAACGAGGAGAATTATGGGAAAATCATTATATCTGGAGTGTTATTCCGGAATCAGTGGTGATATGACAGTGGCAGCACTGCTGGATCTGGGAGCAGATCAGAAGGTGCTGGAGGATGTACTTGAAAGTATTCCGGTGCAGGGATTTGAGATAAAAGTAAGCAGGGTGACGAAATCCGGGATTGATGCCTGTGATTTCGATGTAATCCTGGATGCAGAGATAGACGGACATGACCATGATATGGAGTATCTGCATGGACATGATCATAGTCATACGCATGGGGCAGAAGAATATAATCACAGTCATACGCATGAGGCAGAAGAACATAATCACAGTCATACGCATATGGCAGAAGAACATAATCACCAGTATGAGCATAGCCATGAGGCAGCTGCAAAGAATGTGGCAGCACATGGACATGATCATGGAGATGAGATAGCAGCACATACTCACGAGCCCCATCGTCAGCACAAACACCGCGGCATGAACGAAATCCGTCAGATACTTGCTGATACGAAGATGACTGACAGCGCCAGAGGTATTGCCCTTAAAATTTTTCAGATTCTGGCAAAGGCAGAAGCGAAAGCCCACAATGTTCCGGTGGAAGAGGTGCATTTTCATGAAGTTGGTGCTGTGGATTCCATTGTAGATATTTTGTCCGTGGCAGTCTGCCTGGACAATCTTGGAATTACAGAGGTCATTGTACCTGTATTATGCGAAGGAATGGGTACGGTCCGCTGCCAGCATGGCATTTTACCAGTTCCGGTTCCGGCGGTGACCCATATTGTACAGCAGTGTGGCCTGGATCTGCGGATCACTCAGGTACGAGGCGAGCTGGTAACTCCTACAGGAGCGGCAATCGTGGCAGCAGTCCGCACTTCCTGCAAATTACCGGAAACCTTTGTAATTGAGAAAACAGGTATCGGAGCCGGCAAGAGGACTTATGAGTGCCCGGGAATCCTGCGTGCAATGCTGATTCACCCGGAAGAATCCCATAAACCGGAAAAAGCGGTGGGAATTCCGGCAGGAAATGAAAGTGCGGCAAATGAAACTGCTGAAATTTTCAATCGGGAAGCTGCTGCCAAAATTCAGACCGGTGTTACGGAAAGCACGGATTATGCAGACTACATCTACAAGCTGGAAACAAACATCGATGACTGCAGCGGCGAAGTACTTGGCTTTGTCATGGAGAAGCTTTTTGAGGCCGGTGCAAGGGATGTGCATTATACTCCTGTATATATGAAGAAAAACCGTCCTGCATGGCTTCTTACCGTAATCTGTAAGGAAGAAGATGTCCCGGGAATGGAAGCTTTGATTTTTGCAGAAACTACCAGTATTGGTATCCGCAGGGTCAGGATGGAGCGCACGATTTTGCCCCGGAGAAAGCGGAAAGTAATGATTCCCTTCGGTGAGGTGGAAGTGAAAATCTGCGGTTCAGAAGGAGCAGAGAAATGCTATCCGGAGTATGAAAGCCTGGCGGAAATCTGCAGAAAGACTGGAATTTCTTATGCAGAAGCCTACCAGATGGCAGTAGATGCAAGTAAGAATCTGGAATGATTGATGTTATTGGTCACGGAGTAACACAGTAACTGATTGATCGCTTCCAGGTTAAATCGCAATATTGCAACCTGGGAAAGAGTATGTTACAATACAGTTTGGCTTTTTTCCAAAAAGAAGTTTATATACGAATGCTTTGGATAAAACAGAAAGCCAAATTTTTCAAAATATAATGGAGTGAATATGAAGAAATATTTAGATAATCTCAGACAGTATCAGTTCCTGTTAAGTGAGCTGGTCAAAAAAGGAATCAAGCTGAAATATCGTCGTTCCTACCTTGGTATTTTGTGGTCCATGCTAGAACCACTGCTTTCCATGGTGGTACTGACAATTGTCTTCGGAACCCTGTATGGAAACACGGACAAAACATTCCCTGTATACATTCTTTCCGGACGTCTTCTGTACAGCTTTTATTCCTCTGCAACCAAAGCTGCGCTGAAATCCATCCGGTCCAATGCAGCAATGATCAAGAAAGTGTATGTACCGAAATATCTGTATCCACTTTCAACTGTAATTTATAATTATATTATTTTTCTGATCTCCCTGGTTGTGCTTGCCATTGTAGGCGTGATCCTGGGTGTGAAACCGACTATTTATCTGCTTCAGGCACCGGTTGCCTTGATCATCATTCTGATCCTTTCCTACGGAAGTGGAATGTTCCTTGCAACTATCGGTGTATTTTTCAGAGATATTGAGTACCTCTGGTCTGTTGCCCTGATGCTGATCATGTATACATGTGCCATCTTCTATTATCCAAGCAAGCTGCTGAAGAGTGGCTGGGCATGGATCCTGAAGTTCAATCCTCTGTACTGTACCATTCAGATTTTCCGATCTGCAATCTTCGGAGAGCCTATGTATGCGCCATATGTAATTTATGCAGCTGCATTCAGCGTAGTGATCACCATCATCGGACTTGTATGCTTCAAGAAAAAACAGGATAATTTTATTCTGTACATCTAGAACCTGTTTGAAAAATCATTCCCTGCAGAAAGTATTTTTCAAACACGCTCTAAACTACCATTTACAGGAACATGTTAAGGAGAAAATATGAGCAAGACAGCCATTGAAGTCGATAACGTAAGCATGAAGTTCAACCTGAGCCGTGAGAAGGTTGACAGCTTAAAAGATTATATATTTAAAACCATTAAGAGAGAAATCCAGTACAATGAATTCTGGGCTTTGAAGAATGTAAGCTTCAGCGTGGAAAAGGGAGACCGTGTAGGTATCCTTGGTCTTAACGGAGCTGGAAAAAGTACTCTTCTTAAGGTGATTTCCGGTGTATTCAAGCCTACAGAGGGTCATGTGGACAAACATGGGAAAATGGTTCCCCTTCTGGAACTTGGCGCTGGTTTTGACCCGCAGTATACAGGAAAAGAGAATATTTACCTGTATGGTGCCATGCTTGGATATACCAAGAAATTTATTGACAGCAAATATGATGAGATTGTAGAATTCTCTGAACTTCAGAAATTCATGGATGTTCCGGTGAAAAATTATTCCTCCGGTATGAAATCCAGACTTGGCTTTTCCATTGCCACAGTAGTAGAACCGAAGATCCTGATCCTGGACGAGGTCCTTTCCGTAGGTGACGCCAAGTTCCGTAAAAAAAGTGAAAAGAAGATCATGAGTATGTTTGACTCAGGTGTTACCGTCCTTTTTGTATCCCATTCTCTGGAACAGGTACAGCGCCTTTGCAATAAGGCCATGATTCTGGAAAAAGGCAAGCTGATCGCATACGGCGACATTGATCCGATCTCTGAGCAATACAGTAAAATGATAGGTGGCTGATTATGAAAAAGGAATTAACCCGGGAAGTTTCCAGATATGACAAGCTGATAAAGCGTTTAGAAGGTGAAAAATGAAAATCCTGCAGGTAGGGCTGGGAAATAATCCTGGCGGTATGGAAGCATTTGTAATGAATTATTTCAGGGAACTGGCCAGACAGGGAGTATCCTTTGATTTTGTATCCATGTATGGAACGATTGCTTATGAGAAAGAAATCCTGGAGCTTGGTGGACGGGTTTTTTATGTTCCCAATATAAAAAAAGATTACTTTGGCTATATAAAGGCCTTTCGGAAGCTCCTTTCCCGGGAGAAGTACGATGTCGTGCATGTGAATATGCTTTCAGCAGCCAATATCGTACCACTTCGCCTGGCGAAGCAGGCAGGAGTGAGAAAGGTGATCGCACATTCCCATAACGCTTCAGCACCGGGAATTGTGCGTAAGCTGATGGATGGCGTGAATCGTCCCAGAATGAAGCATTATGTGAATGAGAAGTTTGCCTGTTCCGAAAAAGCAGGCAGATGGTTGTTCGGAGATAAGGCTTTTGAACGGGGCGAAGTAACTTTGGTTGCAAACGCAATTGAGACAGATAAATATGGCTTTTCAGAGTCAAACAGGCGGAAAATCAGAGAGAAGCTGGGGATTTCTGGGGATGCCCTGGTAGTAGGGCATGTAGGCAGGTTTCAGATTCAGAAGAATCATGAGGCCATTCTTCGTATTTTCCATGAAATCCAACGAAAAGAGCCAGCTGCAAGGCTTTGCCTTATTGGTGACGGCGAATTAAAGGAACAGATCCAGGAGCAGGCTAAAAAGGCGGGTGTCCTGGATAAAATCATATTTACGGGGGTATGTCAGGACGTGGAGCGGTACTTAAGCGCCATGGATGTTTTCCTGTTTCCTTCTTTATTTGAAGGACTTCCATTTACTCTTCTGGAAGCTCAGGCCAATGGCCTGCCCTGTGTGATTTCAGACCAGATCACAGGAGAAGCAGTACTCTCCCGGGAAAATGTGACGATGATTTCTCTGGCAGAAAGCCCGGAGAAATGGGCCAAAGCTGTGTTTAAGATGAAGGAAGCCGGGAGAATCGAAAGAGAAGAAGCGGCCAGAAGGCTGGCAGAAGCAGGATTTGACATCCATAAGGAAGGGCAGAAGCTGATGCTTCTGTATGGCAGATAAGCTGACTGAGAAGGCTCTAGAGTGTGTTTGAAAAATCATTCCCGCAATCTGCACGCCCCACTTTGCGGTATATTTCACCCGAATTCGGTTGCCGTAGCCCGCTACGGCGCCCTCATCAGGGCGAAATCTCCCACAAATTGTGACGAACATCTTGCAGAAAGCCTTTTTCAGACACGCTCTAGCCCGCAATCATTTAAAGAGCAGGAGAACGTAAATGGAAAAAATAGATTTTGTGCTCACCTGGGTGGACGGCAGTGACCCTGACTGGCTTGCACAGCGCAGGGAATATCAGCCTGGCAGGGGAACTGACGCCGGGGAGAGCAGATACCGCGACTGGGACAATCTTCAGTACTGGTTCCGCGGTGTGGAGAAATTTGCTCCCTGGGTAAATAAAATATATTTTGTTACATGGGGACATGTTCCAAAGTGGCTGAACACAGCGCATGAAAAGATTCAGATTGTAAAGCATGAGGATTTTATGGCGCCTGCTTATCTTCCTACCTTTAATATTAATTCTATAGAACTGAATCTTCACCGAATAAAAGGATTGTCAGAGCATTTCGTCTTTTTTAATGATGATATGTTTCTCATTGATTCCGTGAAACAGGAAGATTTTTTCAAAAACGGACTCCCTGTGACTGCTGTATTGAGACTGCCCTTGTGCAGGACAATATCCGCAATCCTTTTGCCAATATTCTTATGAATGATGCAGCTCTTGTCAATATGCATTATAATAAAAAAGAAGTGATCAAAAAGCAGGCAAAAAAATGGTTTAGCCCGGCTTATGGAGCAATGCTCTTCCGCAATGTGCTGATGCTGCCTTATCGTGAATTTTCCAGTTTTAAATATTCACATCTTCCAAGTCCTTTTTTGAAAGCAACCTATTGGAAAGTATGGGACGAAGAAGGCACTGTTCTGGATGAGGTTTGTAAAAATCGTTTCCGCACAGTATTCGATGTGAACCAGTACGTGATGAAATACTGGCAGTACATGGAAGGAAAATTCACGCCCCAGTCATCGAAGCTTGGAAGATTTTATACCATAGGAAAACATGATCAGCAGATTCACCATACCATTCGCAGACAGGCGTGTAAGATGATCTGCCTTAATGATGATGTGAATGTGGGCGATTTTGAGAAGCAGAAGAAAGAAATTCAGAAAAGCTTCGAAGTGATTTTCCGGAGAAATCGTCTTTTGAGATGTAATTGCAAATAGCTTTTTTCAAAAGCACTCTGGTGTATCGTAATTTTATCAGGTAAATTATAGAAACGAGGGTAAGAGATGACAAAGGATTCCCTTAAAAGGAAAATAAAAGAAGAGGGTCTGGCTGGAAGTGTTCTTTATTATCTGGGCCGCTTTTGTTCAAAGGCGGAGCTTGCCCTGGTGGGAAAATGGTTCGGGAATCACGGGAAGCTCCGTCAGAACTGTATTGTGCTGAAAAACCGTACCATGCAGGACATGACAGACAATCCCAGGGCCTTTTATGAATATCTGATTCAGAATAAAATAAATGAGAACCATCAGATTATCTGGATGGTTTCCGATAAGAAAAAATGTGAGAAACTGAAATGCAAGAATGTTAAATTTGTAACAGCAGAGAATAAATATGGCTGGTCCAGCCCCCTTGCTTATTATTATGGCGCTGTTGCAGGATTTTTTTTCTATACAAACAATACAGCTTACCTGAATTTTTACCATTGTAAAGGGCAGATCACAGTGAACATGTGGCATGGCTGCGGCTATAAGGATGCAGCCAAAGACAACAAGCCGCCTACAGGAAAAAGCATGATGCATTTTGACCATGCCATGGTGCCGGGACCTGTGTTTGTGGAAACAAAATCCCGTTACTGGAACTGTGAGAAAGAGAAGATTCTTGCCCTTGGCTATCCAAGGTATGACTGGATGCTCCATCCATCTGTCAGCCGTGGGGAGGCGCTGGAGAAGCTTTTTTCCCATAAGGATATGAAAACAGTGATCTGGATGCCTACTTTCCGAAAAAGTGAGGTGCTGATCAGCGCAGAGAATGAAATTGAACTTCCCTTTCAGCTTCCTGCATTGGAGAGCGAGGCGGAGCTGAAAGCACTGGATGTTCATTTAAGGGAATGCGGAATATTTCTGATCATCAAAAAACATCCCCTTCAGTCTGGCTGGTCCCTGGATGAAGGTGCGTATACCAATATCCGTTATGTGACAGAAGAAATGCTTCAGAAATCGGGCATTCAGCTGTATGAACTGGTGGGACTTATGGATGGACTGATTTCGGATTATTCCTCCATTGCAGTAGACTATATGCTTCTTGACCGACCTCTGGGCTATGTGCTCACAGACCTGGAAAGCTATCGAAATACAAGAGGATTTGTATTTGAAAATCCGGAAGCATATATGCCAGGTGAGAAGATTTACAATTTAGAGGATCTGAAGGACTATTTTTCCCATATCGCAGTGGGAGAGGATCCTTTTAAAGAAGAGAGAAGAAGATTATTGCCTGCAATGCACACTATGCCAAAGAAGTCAGGTTACTGCGAGGCACTTGCAGAGTATTTGAATATAAAGTAAAATAAAAGCAGAAGTTACCCATCCAAAAAGGTTCTAGTACATCATTTCGTAAATAATTATATCAATCGGATTCACAGACAAGTGAGTGGTATAGTTATTTAGAAAACAATGTGCTATGATTATTTTTTCGAAAAAAACAGATACAGGAGAGGGATAAATGGGAAAGGTAATCGGATACACACAGGGAACTTACGATATGTTTCATATCGGTCATCTGAACCTGATCAAAAATGCTAAGAGAAGATGTGATTATCTGATCGTAGGCGTAAATACAGATGAGCTTGTGGAAAGCTATAAGAATAAAAGACCTATCGTGCCATTGGAAGAGCGGGCTGAGATCGTCCGGTCTATTAAATATGTGGACGAGGTGATCATCACGAATACCCTTGATAAAAAAGAAATCTGGGATAAGATCCGTTTCGATGAAATTTATATCGGAGATGACTGGAAGGGAAATGAGCGCTGGGAGCGCACCGGGAAAGAGATGGAAGCCCTGGGAGCCAGGCTGGTTTATCTTCCCTACACCAAAGATACTTCTTCTACAATGCTTCGTGAGAAACTGAAAGAGTATTAATGCGGACTGATTTAGAGCCTTTTTTAAACAGGCTCTGGATTGTAATATATTAAGAAAGGTAAAATCCATGGAAAGAGCACAGAGAATTCTAAAGAAATTTTCAAAAATCCTGAAAGAGCAGGGCGCAGGACCTTTGTTCACCACATTCAAAGGCTATGTGACTTATGCTTTATATGACCGCTGGAAAGTGAGAAGACTTCGTAAATTCCCCCCGCGTATGGTGAAAAACAGAATCCTGTTTGAGACAAATGATGATTTTACAGACAATTGCCGGGCTCTTTTTGATTATATGGTTGCAAATGGATATAATAAAAAATATGAGCTTGTCTGGCTGGTTCATGAGCCGGAGAAGTATAAGAAATACCAGGCGGAGAATGTGAAGTTTGTTCGCAATTTCAAGAAGAACACGACGATCCGCAGGGCAGCAGCTTACCGCTATGCATTGACCTCAGCCTTTATTTTTTACACCCAGGCGTTTAACTGGATCGGAATGGCAAGAAAGGGTCAGACTTTTGTAAATCTCTGGCATGGCTGCGGCTACAAGGCGAACAAGAACAACCGCAAGGTATTTTTCGACTACTGTCTGGTGCCAGGAGATGTGTTTATTGAGACGAAGAAAGAGTTCTTTGGCTGCAGTTCCAGGAAGCTTCTTGCACTTGGCTATCCCCGTTACGATCAGATGATGAAGGGAAGCGACGCCGCAAGAGCATATAAGGAAAAGCTTCTGAAAGCAGCTGACAGTGACAAGCTGATCCTGTGGATGCCTACCTACCGTCATGCAAGCAGCGAGAGACTGAATGAGGAAACGCTGAACAATGAATTTAATATCCCGATCCTGGACGATAAGGAGCGGCTTCTTGCTTTTAATAATTTCTGTCGTGATAATCATGTACTTGTGGTAATTAAGAAGCATTATCTCCAGATTCCATATGACTTTGGAGAAAATGTGCTGACAAATATTGTTTACCTGGAAAATCAGGATCTGGAAGACAATGGCTTGCAGCTTTATGAGTTTATCAACTGTTCGGATGCCCTGATTTCTGACTATTCCTCTGTGGCAATTGATTATCTGCTTCTCAACAGACCTATTGGATTTACCCTGGATGACTATGATGCCTATACGGAGTCCAGAGGATGGGTATTTGAAGATCCACTGGAATACATGCCAGGAAAACATATTTACAATGTACAGCAGTTTGAACAGTTTGTTCTGGATGTCAAAAATGGAAAAGATGACTATGAGAATCAGCGTAAGGCAATTCTTGCAAAGACTCATAATGTAACAGATAATTACTGCAAACGTGTTCTGGATTATTTCAAAATTACGGTATAACAGAGAAAATACGAAAGTCTTTTTTACATGCTTCAGGATTTATCCCGCAAAAGGAGGAAGCCCCTGCAGGGGTGGTATATAACATGAAAATATGTATCTGGATAACAAAAATCTTTGATCTGGGCGGAACCAAGAGAGTGGTTTCCCTGTTGGCAAACGAGCTGGTGAAAGAGCATGAAGTGACGATCATGACTTATGAAGACCGCTTTCGTGAAGACCGCACCATGTATCATTTAAGTGAAGATATCAATGTGGATTTCATTGACAACAGCCAGTTCGTGAATAAGCATCATACCCCGGCTTTCTGCGCCCGCTATCTGGTGAAGAAGCTCAATGACAGATCTGGTCTGTTTAATAAAAAAAGCCTGAATCCCATTCTTGCAGAAGCAATTTTTCCTAAAAAAACAAGAGAGAAATGGGTGGAATATTTCAATTCCCAGGATTATGACGTGATCCTTACCACAGCATCCTTAAGCCTGAGACTTGCCATGATCGCGCCCCGGCTAAAAGCCGCAACCATCGGCTGGCAGCATAACTGCTATGACGGATATCTTCATGTGAAGCCTGTCGTCTTCTGGCAGCAGGAGAACCTTCTTCAGCAGTATCTGCCAAATCTGGACCGCTACATTGTGTTGAGTGATTATGATAAGCGGGACTATATGGAGAAGCTTGGAATAGATTGTGAAGTAAAAATCAATCCCAGAAGCTTTGTCAGTGAAAAGAAGTGCGATGTGAAATCCAAACGTTTTCTCATGGCGACCCGTTTCGTATATGCCAAAGGACTGGATCTGATGATGGAATCCTTTGAAGAGTTCTGCAAAGAGGATTCGGAGTGGGAGCTTGATATCATCGGAGACGGAGATCTTTTTGACCAGATCAGGCAGATGCGAAGAAGCGTCATCTGGAGAAGCGTGTCCATTTTGTAGGATATACCAATGAGCCTGAGAAGTATTATCTGAATTCTTCTGTTTTCCTTCTTCCATCCAGATGGGAGGGCTGGCCTATGGTGATTATGGAAGCCTTTGAGTTTGGCCTTCCGGTGATCGCTTATCATATGGGCGCCATGGATCTGATCATTGATGACGGAAAGACCGGTTTCCTTCCTGAAGCGTTTGATCCCCACAAATTTGCCCAGGCCATGCTGAAACTGGCACATGATGAAGAGCTTCGTGCCCGGATGTCTGCGAACGCCATTGCCAAGTCTGATGATTTCTCTATCGACAAGGCTGTGAAAGAATGGGACGGACTTTTTGAACGTGTAGTTGCGAAGAAGAGGGGGAAGTAACATGAAGATCACCGTGAACAATCTGAAGAAGCTGGTGAAAAGGATAGTCCGCCCGGATGAAAATTCCGGTAAAGAAAAGGACACTTTTGAGGCTGCCTTAAAGAGAGCCCGGGATGAGGCAAAATACAATCTTACGGAGGAGCTTCGGGAGAAGTACGCGGATTTTCTTGACAGTCCCATAAAAGAAAAATGTATACTATACGAGGCATTTGGGGGCAGAGGCATGACCTGTAGCCCTCATGCCATTTTCAAGTATTTGCTGACCCAGACAGAATTTCAGGAGTATCTCCATGTCTGGGTCATTGACGATTTTTCGGATAATGAACCATGGATGGGACTTTACAGGGATGATCCAAATGTGAAATTTATTAAATTCCAGTCTGTAGAATACAGGGAATATCTGGCTACAGCCAAATATCTGATCAATAATGTAAGCTTTCCCGGATATTTTACCAAACGTAAGGAGCAGATCTTTGTGGATACCTGGCACGGAATCCCGTTAAAAACCATTGGATTTGACATTCCGGCAGGCAAGGTGAGTGCAGGAAATACAGTAAGGAATTTCCTTGCAGCAGACTATCTGATCGCGCCCAATCATTTTATGACAGAGATTTATGAGAATGCGTTCAAAATGAAAAATCTTTATCCCGGAAAAATCCTGGAAATCGGGCAGCCCCGTAATGACAGCTATTTTCACACAGACCGGGAGGCCATATTTAAGAAGCTGCAGATGGCAGGCGTGGAGGCTGATCCAAAGAAGAAGCTGATCCTTTATGCGCCTACCTGGAAGGGAAGCAGGTATTCCAGCCCGGATACCAGCCTGGATGCCTATGAGAAGATGATCCGTACCATCGAGGAGAATGTGGATACCAGGGAGTACCAGGTGCTGGTGAAGCCTCATCAAATTGTATACTACCACATTAAAGACACAGTAGGGATAACCGGTCAGTATATTCCTGCAACCGTAGATACCAATGAGCTTCTTCGTGCTACAGATGTTCTGATTTCCGATTATTCCAGTATTTATTTTGACTATCTGGTATCGAAAAAGCCCATTTTGTTCTTTATCCCGGATCTTGCAGAATATAAAAATTACAGAGGCTTATACTTCGGAATTGATAAGCTGCCGGGTCCTGTTGCAGAAACTTATGAGCAGCTTGAAGATTATGTGAAGGATGCCGAAAGAGCCATGGAGCCATACTGGAAGGTTTACGAAAGGGAAGCAGCCTGGGCGTGTCCGCAAGATGACGGAGAGGTCTGCCGCCGCCTTGCAGACATTGTGTTCCACGGAAAAGAAGATTCCCGGTGTATAGCCTGTCAGGATGAGGCGCAGTCACCAAAGAAAAAGCTTCTGATGTATGCCGGTGATTTTTCGGAGGGAGATGACACCGAAGCATTTCTTGGACTTGCAGAGAACCTGGATTTTCAGAAATACGATGTTACCCTGCTTGTGTGCGGTGGTGGAGACAATTTTGCAGAAGAACAGATCATAGGTCTTCCTGCCGGGCTTCGGATCCTTTACCGTGGTCAGCCTTTTAACGGAAAAGCGGAGGAAATCGCGAAGAATGAGCTGTTTTTGAAGGGAAAAATAAAAGATATTCCACATGCTTTTTACAAGAGAGAGGCAAGGCGCCTGTTTGGAGAGGCGAAATTCGACTGTGCAATTGACCTTACCGGGAAAAAGAGCCTGTTTTCAGTGGTGGCAAAGGAGATGGATGGCGTTCGGTTTTTCCAATACAATGCACGTTTTGTCCGTGAAAAACAGATTGCAAAGGAGCTGGCAGGCCAGCAGGTAATCGTATCTGCCACAGAAAGCTACTTTATTGCCAGATACCAGGGAAGTAATCCAGCTGTTATTACTGTGGAAGCCATTCCGGCACCGGATACAGAGAAAATCAATTATATCTGCATGTACCAGCAAAAAGCCCAGAACGTTCTGAAAGCTTTTTGCCGTCTGGAGAAAAATACCTGTCTTTACATTACCGGAAAAGGGAAAGGGTATCAGAAGCTGAAAGCTATGGTTTCAGATCTTCACCTGGAGGGAAGGGTAATCCTTACCGGATGGCTTGAGAAACCCTTTGCATTTATGAATCTGTGCGATTATTTTATCTGCCCGGAAGGGGAAGAAGAAAGCCTGGGTACCCTTGCTGCAAAAACCATGAATATGAAGCTGCTGGCAGAAGACTGCACAACGGAAATGCCTTACAGCTTCCAGGCCAGATCCTGGAATCAGGAACAGAGTGAGAAGCTGGATGAGCTGATAGAAGGTAAGAGGACTTCAGATGAATGAGATAGAGAAGATTTTGAAAGATAATATGGAGGATTATGAGAGCGTGAAGCGTCAGGCTCTGAAATTCATTCATGAGAATAAGAAAGAACTTTCCAAAAACTATGCCTACGCAGAGGTATGCGGGAATCCGGTGGATGCTTCCCATTTTTTCTTCCTTATAGATGAAAAAAGCCTGGCAGTGACCTGCTTCTGGAAATGCTGGACTATGCGCTGAAGAATTATGTTTCCTCTGAGAAGGCGAGTGTTACGGCCTGCATAAAAGGCGGTTTTCATCTGGTGAAAAAAACAGGTGTGGACTATGTAAAAGAGGAAAGTCGTGAATATCTGGAGGCGCTTTCCCAGGCAGGTTACATTATCGGTAATATGGTTCTGCCAGGCTCTTTTGTGAAAAAAGAAGCACAGGTTTATTTTAATCCCATGCTGGAAATTTATGATAGGAAGTCTGTGGAGACTGCAGAATTTCTCTCAGTTACGGCAAGGGAGCTTCTGAAAACAGATTATATCTACGCTCCGTCTAAGAGCAAAGCGAAGGAAGCATGGCTGGAAAAATGCACCCTGGGAAAAGTCTATGATGGAAATGTGATCATAGAGAAAAAGGAAGGATTAAAAGAAGGCAGAGGCAGTCTTCTGGAGCGTATCCGAAGTCAGAATGCAGTGCCTGGAATGGAGTTTTTCTCCCTTCGAAATCAGGAGGAAAGGAAGAAAGTCCTGATCCTTAGCAGCTGGAAAGCCGAGCGGGAGGCTAAGCTTGTTGTCCGAAAGCTTGCAGACAGTATGGATAGGGAAAAATATGATACGGTTATTTATAGTGGCTGGCTTGGAAGCAGGGGAGATGTGAAAGAATTTCTCGCCTTTGAAAAAGAGATTCCAAAAGTGATGGGCGCAGGAAGGATGACTCTGAGTGAGGAGGATTTCCTGAATTACCGTATGATTGAGAAAAATCCGGCTCTTTATCTG
Organism: Ruminococcus sp. AM42-11; assembly: GCF_003480145.1. Taxonomy (NCBI): domain Bacteria; kingdom Bacillati; phylum Bacillota; class Clostridia; order Eubacteriales; family Oscillospiraceae; genus Ruminococcus; species Ruminococcus sp. AM42-11. The sequence continues at coordinate 106,443 of NZ_QUIO01000012.1, forward strand.
GAAAATCCGGAAATACGAAGATATATGCGAATGCTTGCCCAAAGAGAGTGGGGCAGGCTGTTCGGCAGCAGTTCCTGGGATGTGGTAATCATGGCTGGAAGTACCGGGTATTTGCCATATTATCTGGCAGCAGAGGCACCGGCGAAAATGAAAGTTCTGGTGGATCTTGATTTTCTGCCTTACATCCATGAAAAATATCCGGCAAGATGGCGAAAAGCCCTTACTGTATTTGACCGGATATATGCTCCGGCAGATTGCCAGCAGCTGGGAGACTACGGAAAGGAAAACCGCCTCGGATAATGCGCCTTCCGGTACTTGCTGCAGCCAGACCAGAGGAGAACCAGGTGGAAACGGTTTCCTACAATGGTGAGACTTACCTTGTGTGTGGGAAATGGAACCTGCAGGGAGAGCGTATTTCCATGAAGCTGGTACAAAAGCCGGTTCCGGGAAGTATTCTGGTAAATGGTGAGCTTGCACCAACTGCAGAGCAGAAAAAAGCATTGGAGCAGCTATCGAAGGTGCACAGGATTTATGTGCTGGGGGCACAGAGCGCCGCCTATAAAAGCTTTTTGCCAGAAGCAGTGATCCTGGATGGATATGTGAAAAAAGAACTGTATCTGCAGCCTGCAGCCTGGGAATTTTTTGGAGCTTTTGAGAGTTATGTAGGAAACCAGGCCTTGGAATATGATGCATTGGAAAGAATATGTAAAACTTTTGGAGTGAAGGAGGACATTCCTTGATTCGTTCAGGGAGTGTTCTTTTTTTATAAAATGGGGGAAAGTATGAATACGAAAAATAAAACCGGGAAATTCCGGATCATTTTCCGTTTCCTGAAAGGAAATATCCGGTTCTTTGTGGGGACGCTATTATTTTCGGTGCTGTTTACAGCATGTAATGCGTTGATCCCACAGATCGTGAAATACACAGCAGACCATATTCTGGTGCTGGATGGAATTCCGGATGGTCTGAATGTGCGGCAGACACTGCTTCTGGCAGCACTTCTGGTAGCTGCTTCGGCAGTTCTTTCGGGAGTTTTTAATTACTTAAGTAAAATGTGCCTGGCAAAAGGCTCAGAGAATTTCCTGAAATCCATCCGTGACACCTTGTATCACCACACCCAGTATCTGCCTTTTTCCTGGCATGTAAAGCACCAGACCGGGGAGATCATTCAGAGATGTACCTCTGACGTGGAAGTGATCCGTAACTTTGTGTGCAGGCAGCTGCCGGAGGTGTTTCGAATCTGTTTCCTGATCGTACTGTATCTGGGAATCATGTTTTCCATGAATGTGCAGATCACACTGGCTGCGGCAGCTTTTTTCCCGGTGATCATCGGTTATTCCTGCTATTTCTATTCCAGGATCGGGAAACGTTTTCAGGATGCTGATGAGGCGGAGGGGGCACTTTCCAGTACCGTGCAGGAGAATCTGACTGGAGTTCGTGTAGTGCGTGCTTTTGGTAGAGAAAAGTATGAAATCGACCGGTTTGATGAGAAAAATAATGCCTACTCCAATTTATGGGTATATCTTGGAAAACTGATGAGCGTTTACTGGGCATCGGGAGATTTGATCACCAACCTGCAGGTGCTGGTGGTTATGGTGACTGGTGTTGTTTTTGCCGTGAATGGACAGATCACATTGGGCGAGTTTATGGCATTTATTTCCTATAATGCGTCCCTGACCTGGCCGGTGCGAAGCCTGGGAAGGATTATTTCAGATATGAGTAAGGCTGGGGTTTCCATGGAACGTGTGGTTTATATTCTGGAGGCTGAGGAAGAGGATGCTGCTGTAAAGTGTGAAGCTAAGTGTACAGACAGAAATGAAAATGCAGAGAATATTGCGAAAAAGAAGAAGGCAGGACAGAGTGAGGCAACTCTGGATTATAAGATTCCTGCGCGGACAGCAGAGCAAACGAGTGAGGATTCCGAAAATAAAGGCTGTGGAGAAAAGCAGACTTTGGGACCTGTCAGTGGAATGAAACCTGCCATGGATGGCGATATCTGCTTCCGCGATGTATCTTTCGGTTATTCTCCAGACCACCCGGTTCTGAAAAATATCAATTTCACAATCCCATCCGGAAGCACCTTTGCAATCCTTGGCACAACTGGAAGTGGAAAATCAACTCTGGTCCATTTACTGAACCGTTTATATGATCTGCCGGAAGACTGCGGCAGTATTACCATTGGCGGTACAGACATTCGTGACATTGACCGTCAGTACCTGCGCCAGAATATCGGCATGGTACTCCAGGAACCGTTCCTTTTCTCCAGAACCATCCGTGAGAATATTGGCATCACAAAGGAGAAGCTTCTGGATGAAGAAATTCGCCATGCAGCGGAGATTGCCTGTGTAGATGAGTCAATTCTTCATTTTACAGACGGATATGACACCATCGTAGGTGAGCGTGGCGTCACTTTGTCCGGTGGACAGAAGCAACGTGTTGCAATTGCCAGAATGCTGATGAAAGAAGCTCCGATCCTGGTATTTGACGATTCCCTATCCGCAGTAGATACGGAGACAGACAACAAAATCCGCAAAGAACTGAAAAAAGAGATGGAGAAAGCAACGGTTATTATGATTTCCCACCGGATCACATCTCTTATGCAGGCTGACTGTATTATTGTGATGGACAAGGGAGAAATCCAGCAGATGGGTACCCATGAGGAACTACTCCACCAGGAGGGACCATACAAAGACATTTATGAGATCCAGATGAACAGTGACATCCGTCTCATGGAAGGAGGTGCAGCATGCGAATAGAAGAAAAAGAATATACAAAGTCTATTGATATTTCCATCTGGAAAAAGGTTTTCCCTTTCCTTGCACCCCGGAAAAATGTGCTGATTATGGTAATTGTGATGAATATTCTCTGCTCAGCAGTGGATATTATCATGCCGTTATTTCAGCGACAGGCCATTGATTCCTTTATCGCTAAAAATACTCTGGCAGGACTTGGAGGATTTATTGCGCTGTATATTGCAGTGATCGTCTTTCAGATGTGGTCCGTCATCTGTTTCACCAGAGGCTGCATGACACTTGATGTGGAAACAGGCCGTGATATGAAAAGGGCATTGTTTGTTCATCTTCAGAAGCTGTCTTTTTCCTACTACAATGCAACTCCGGTTGGATATATCCTGTCCAGGGTAATGAACGACGTAGCCAGGATCACAGAGTTGATCGCCTGGGATGTGATCGATATGCTGTGGGCTATCTTTTATGTAGTGGGTGTGTTTGTTGCAATGCTGTTTCTGAACTGGAAACTGGCTTTGGTGATCATGCTGATCGTTCCAGCTATTGCAGTCCTTACCTGGTATTTCCAGAATAAGATCCTCACATGGAACCGTCAGGTGAGAAAAATCAATTCCAAGATCACAAGTGGCTACAACGAAGGAATTATGGGCGCGAAAACTGTGAAATCCCTGGTTGTGGAGGAGAAAAACTTCCGGGAGTTTGCCTCTGTCACTGAGGAGATGAGAAGTGCGTCTATCAAGGCTGCCAGATTAAATGCAATTTATATTCCGCTGGTAGTTTTCTTTGGAGCTCTGGCAACTGCCCTTGTACTGGAGCGTGGCGGCATTATGGTTCTGAATGGAAGTATGGACATAGGAACAATTGCTGCATTTACTGCATATGCAGTTGGAATTTTTGAACCAATTCAGAGACTTGCAGGAATTTTGTCCCAGTGCATTTCTGCTCAGGCAAATATTGAGCGGGTGACCTCCCTTCTGGAAGAGAAGCCCCAGGTGGTAGACTCCCCAGAGGTTCTGGAAAAGTATGGAGATTTCTTTGATCCCCACAAGGAGAACTGGGAACCCATTAAAGGCGACATTGAGTTTGAAAACGTTTCATTCCAGTATCCCGATGGAAAAGAAGAGGTGCTCAGCAACTTCAACCTGAAAATTCCGGCTGGTACCAATGTGGCAATCGTCGGAGAGACCGGTGCAGGAAAAAGTACGCTGGTGAACCTGGCCTGCCGTTTCTTTGAGCCCACTAAGGGAAGAATCCTCATCGACGACAGAGATTACCGTGAGCGAAGTCAGTTGTGGCTGCACAGCAACATCGGGTATGTGCTTCAGAATCCCCATCTGTTCTCCGGGACTGTGATGGAGAATATCCGTTATGGAAGACTGGATGCCACTGATGAAGAAGTAAAGGCTGCTGCGAAGGCAGTTCATGCCGATGAGGTAGCCGAAAAGCTTGACAAAGGTTATGACAGTGACGTAGGTGAAGGCGGCGACCGTCTCTCCACCGGAGAAAAGCAGCTTCTTTCCTTTGCCCGCGCAGTACTGGCAGATCCCGCCATTTTCGTTCTGGACGAAGCAACTTCCTCTATCGACACCAAAACCGAGCAGCTGATCCAGCAGGCTACAGACAAACTATTGAAAGACCGCACTTCCTTCCTGATCGCCCACCGCTTGTCCACCATCCGAAACGCCGACCTGATTCTGGTAGTCCGTGACGGTAAGATCGTAGAGCAGGGAAAACACAAGGAACTGTTGGCGAAGAAAGGCTACTATTACCAGTTGGTACGGCAGCAATTTGCGGATGAGGAGTCCAGGAAGGTACTTAGCTAAGTTGCTATTTAGTGTGTTGAAAGTTGTTCAAGGCGGACGCATTCGGACAATGGTGATTGCTCACTCGCCGGCGCAACGCTCCAGCGAACTAACTGCTAACTGCGACTAA